>CALJAA010000051.1 GCA_938028465.1 uncultured Granulosicoccaceae bacterium
ACTGTTGCTGGTAACTCAGGCAGAATAAAAGCTTATTCAGTCGGAGTTGATGCCTTAGGAAAGGCGGCGACTTTTGATCCGCAAACGGATCCATCAGTCAGAGTGCTTGCCAACAGGCTACGAGCGTCGCTAGACGATTTCAACAGAAGAAACCCAGATCAAGAATTGGTTATAGCGTTGTATCGAGGGTCCTATGTTCCTCACTTTTTTGATCGTTCAGGCTATGAACATGTGCAAAGTAATTCATCGAGTATGCACCACTCATTACCCAAAACGCCTCCTATTTTGGTTTTCCCCGAAAGACAACACACAACGCAAAACTCGAATCGAGTTCATTTGTGCGTCGTGGGTAGATGGAAGGCTTAAGTTGTAACCTTCTTGACTATCATTCGTTACAGGGGCGGACCAAGGATGCACCTACCAGCATCAACGCTACAGCGGCCCACATCATCCAGCTATAGCTTTTTCACCTAACACAATCGTTGAGACGAAAACGCCTGTTAAGGTCACGACGTACGCTAATTGATTGGTAGACACTGCGCCGGCACGTTGTACAAACCACAAGTACACGCGTAAGCTAACAAGTGTCCGATCGCCGATCCGAGAACTGAAACTGTTTGGCAACAGGCAATTTCTGTGTACGGCATTCAATTACCGATTACGTTAGTCGCGCTAAGCTAAACTGCCCATTCAGGTGAGCTGTTGATGATCTGATAATCGATTAGCGATAGCCTTATTCAATCCTAATTGATCGGTATTGTTTAACGCTATAATCAGCAAGCCTAATTCTATTATTTAAATTTACAGATCTGCACTTAAAATATTGGGTTACGCTGACAACTAAGAGCAGTACACCAAAGTATAAACAAGGCATTCCTGCTATGGACGTAATAATTGATGCATTAGCCCGATTTCCGGTCAAAGGCCTCAGCGGCCAGCCGCTTAAAAGCGTATCACTGGAGTCTGGTCAAGGTTTCCCATGTGACCGACAATTCGGGTTTGCGCGTCCGAACAGTGGTTTTGATCCCAACGATCCACAGCCACTTCCCAAATCGAAGTTTTATGTACTTGCACGGGATTCCGCTTTAGCACTACTCGACACAGAGTATAACGATCAGACAGGCATCCTTTCAGTATCCGCGCCGCAAGCCTCTGGTCAGTTTGACATCACCACGACTGAAGGCAAACAAAACGCCAGCGAATTTCTCAAATCTTATCTCTCATTGCCCGATGATGAAACACCGCATCTTTATGAAGCATCCCCTCACCGATTCACAGATGTGTCTGTCGTTTCGACTGAGATGATGAACGCAGTCTCTGTCATTAACCTGGAGAGTGTTCTTGAATTTTCAAAGGCAATCGGGCAAGACGTCGATCCGCAGAGATTCCGCGGCAATATACATATCTCTGGCTTGCCGCCATTCGCGGAGCTTGAAATGATCGAGCGACATATCGCTGTTGGTTCGGTACGCCTAAAAATTGTGCAGCGTACAAAACGATGCCCTGCTACAGAAGTCAATCTAAATACGGGTGAGCGTGATCTTAAAACTCGAAAATTACTGCACGAAAACTATGGCCATATGGATATGGGTGTCTATGCAGAGGTATTGCAAGGCGGTGTGCTCTCGCAAGGAGATGTTGTCGAATTTCTCTAAAAATAGTCTTGATGAATGTTTTTTATTGATCGATTAGTTGATACCCCTACCTCCTACCTCCTACCTCCTACCTCCTACGCCCTACCCTTACGTTTAGATGCGGTGGATTTCCCTATACAAAATTGTCGGATTCTCGAGTTCCTAATTCATTGAAATCAGTGATCTCGATGCTGTAGATGAATCGCTATACCCAAATGGATGAGTAACGTACCTCAAAAATGACTAGACTTGAGGTACGTGCGTCATATAGACTAATTTTAGTCTTGAAAAAATCAGTCTTTAGCTGAATTTTCCGGATACACGGATACACGGATACATAACGATAATCACGCAACTGGAGGAAAAGGTATGAAACAACTAAAACTCGCGGCTGTGGGGGTCTTGTCGCTGACCGCCGCAACCATCTCACATACTGCACAAGCGGATGATCTGACACTGTGCTGGGCCGCCTGGGATCCTGCTAATGCCCTGGTGGAACTGAGTAAAGATTTTGAGGCAGAAAGCGGTCATTCAATGAATTTCGAATTCGTACCCTGGCCTAACTTCGCCGACCGTATGCTTAATGAATTGAATTCCGGTGGCAAGCTGTGTGATTTGTTGATCGGAGACAGCCAGTGGATTGGTGGTGGTGCCGAAAACGGCCACTACGTGAAACTGAACGATTTTTTCGACGCTGAAAGCATCAGCATGGATGATTTTGCACCGGCTACCGTTTACGCGTACTCAACCTGGCCCAAGGGCTCGCCAAACTATTATGCGCTGCCAGCTATGGGCGATGCGAATGGCTGGTTTTATAGAAAAGACTGGTTTGCGCGCGACGATATTAAAGCCGCCTATAAAGAAGCGACGGGCGACGAACTGGGTGAGCCAAAAACTCAGAAAGAACTGTTGCAAATAGCGCAGTTTTTTCAAGAACGTGAGATAGACGGTAAGAAGGTTTATGGTGCTGCGATTTTCACCGAGCGCGGTTCAGAGGGCATCACCATGGGCGTAACCAGTGCCCTTTATCCGTGGGGCTTCAAATACGAAAACACACCTGGCAAGTATGATATGGAAGGTGCAGTTAACTCTGCTGAGGCGGTTGAGGCGCTTGAATTTTACAAAGAGCTTTACAAAACTGCAACGCCTCCGGGTTATACCAATTCATACATGGGCGAAAGTCTGGATGCGTTCAAATCAGGTCAGGTAGCCATGGCCATGAACTGGTTTGCGTTTTTCCCAGGGCTGTATGCTGACCCTGACACAGGTGGAGACAAGATCGACTTTTTCGTTAATCCTCCACAAAATCAGGCCGGTTCAACCTTAGGTGGGCAAGGTATCTCTGTCGTATCCTATTCGGAGAAAAAAGACGCATCCCTAGAGTACATCAAGTGGTTTGCTAATCCGGATGTTCAGGCCAAATGGTGGAGCATGGGTGGGTACTCTGCACATAATGCTGTACTTAACAGCCCAACGTTCAAGGATAGCGCACCGTTTGCAGGTGATTTCCTGGTTGCAATGGATGACGTACAAGACTTTTGGCAAGAACCTGCCTATGCCGAACTTCTTCTTGCTATGCAAAAGCGTGTGCATGATTTTGTTGTCGCCGACAAGGGCACTGCTCAGGAAGCGCTCGACCTTCTGATAGAAGACTGGACTGAAGTTTTTGAAGATGAAGGCAAGCTGTAACTAAGCTGGTAGCTGGAGTCAGTGGTGTGTCGTCGCCGCTGGCTCCTAGTTTCGAAGTCCGTTTTTCAATTCAACTGTGATCTCTAACTGGACAACGTCGAATGTCTGATAAGACAATAGATCGCGTTGCGAGCGCGACTCCTGCGCGCGTGGCACGCAAAGTAAAAGGTTTATCCGATAGAGCTATCGCCTGGATTTTTGTTGGGCCAACCATTTTTTTACTGTTAGCGATCAACATCTTTCCGTTGATTTGGACGATTAATCTCAGCTTCACTAATTTTAAGGCAAACCGTGTGAATCGCGCGGTTGAATACATCGGTTTAAGAAACTACGAGCGCATTCTTACTGATGGTGATATTTGGCTATCGATGCAGGCCACTGCGCATTTTCTCTTCTGGACTTTGTTCTTTCAGGTATTACTCGGTTTTACTTTGGCGTGGCTTATCAATAAAAAATTTCGTGGCAACGATATGTGGACCACCATCATCGTGCTGCCGATGATGCTGTCGCCTGCGGTAGTTGGAAACTTTTGGACCTTTTTGTATCAGCCACAAATTGGTTTGTTTAATTATGTCGTCTCATTCTTCACAGGCGTAGACCCATCCAGCTTTGACATGCTTGGCTCCGTTGACTTAGCACCGTGGTCAATAGTGATCGTGGATACGTGGATGTGGACGCCTTTCGTTATGTTGATCTGTTTAGCAGGTTTACGCAGCATTCCTGACTACATCTATGAAGCTGCGGAAATTGATCGGGCATCGAAGCTTCGGCAATTTTTTACGATAACAATTCCAATGGTGCTGCCCTTCTTAATGTTGGCCGTTTTATTTAGAGGCATCGAGAATTTCAAAATGTTCGATTTGGTTGTACAGCTCACGGGTGGTGGCCCAGGTTCTGTAACCGAGATGGCATCGATCAACCTGAAACGAGAAGCGTTTGAAAAATGGCGTACTGGCTACTCGAGTGCGTTTGCCATCATTCTGTTCGTCACCGTTTTTGGGCTTGCGTCGATATACGTTAAGGCGCTAAACAAGGTGAAAGAACGATGAGTTATTCAGTCACCGAGCCGTCTTCACGGCAAAAATGGATAGCTGGTGCGCTGGTTATTTTGTATGCGCTTATCACTATGGCTCCATTGGTGTGGATCATGATGACCAGTTTTAAAACACCACCCGATAGCATTAGCTATCCGCCCAAAGTATTTTACCAACCATCGCTTGAAGGTTACGTTAATCTGTTTACCACGCGAACGCGCGTTAGCCCTGAAAGGCTTGCAGAACTTCCACCACCGACAAATTTCGCTGAAGAGATTGTACGCAACCGAGATATGGTGATAGCCGGTCCCTCCAAATTTGGTGGCCGATTTTTAAATTCTGTGATCATCGGTTTTGGTTCAACCTTTTTAAGCATCTTTTTAGGAACGCTTGCAGCTTATGCATTCTCCCGATTTAAAATTCCGCTGGCTGACGATTTACTATTTTTTATATTATCAACGCGGATGATGCCACCTATAGCGGTGGCGATTCCAATCTTCTTAATGTATCGAAAGCTTGGACTAACCGATACGCATCTGGGCATGATTTTGCTGTACACCGCCGTGAACATCTCATTGGCCGTTTGGCTGTTGAAAGGCTTTATTGATGAAATACCCAGAGAATACGAGGAAGCCGCGCTGATAGACGGTTATACCCGATTTCAGGCTTTCTACAAGGTCGTGTTGCCGCAAGCCGCCACTGGAATAGCGTCGACCGCAATATTTTGTTTGATTTTTGCGTGGAACGAATACGCGTTTGCCGTGTTGCTCACATCAGGAACAGCACAAACCGCTCCGCCATTTATACCAACCATCATCGGTGTAGGTGGGCTCGATTGGCCGGCTATTGCCGCGGGCGCAACACTATTTCTACTGCCGGTTATGATATTTACCGTGATGCTGCGTAAGCATCTATTACGCGGTATAACTTTTGGAGCAGTACGCAAATGACGCGCTTTTTCAGAGGTCTGTTTACGCTCAAACGTGGCCCGTGGGAGATGGTGGCTACCCTGCTTATCGCAGTTGGAGTGTTCATGCTAATGCAACCATTTGTGATGTGGGCTTACACCTATTCGTTCATCGTTACCTTGGTTGGCACGGTCATGTTTATCATTGTCAGCCATTTTGCGGAGCAAGAATAATGGCGCAAATAGTCATTAAAAATCTTCGTAAAGACTTCGGTGATTTCACCGCCGTTAAAGAGTCGTCTTTTACCATCGAGGACGGTGAATTTTTTATGCTGCTTGGCCCGTCTGGATGTGGAAAAACCACAACATTGCGAATGATAGCCGGGTTGGAGCTACCCAGCTCCGGTGAAATATTTCTCGATGGTGAAGAGATCAGCCAAAAGCCACCGTCAAAACGCGACATCGCATTTGTGTTTCAAATGTTTGCCTTGTATCCCCACATGAATGTTCGGAAAAATATTAGCTATCCGCTGGCCAGCCAAGGTATGAAACGCCGAGATATAAAGGCCAAGGTTGCAGAAGTATCTAAGATTCTAGGCATAGAAGATATGCTCGACAGACCCGTTGGTGGGCTCTCGGGCGGGGATCGCCAACGCGTTGCCTTAGGGCGAGCCATTGTTCGTGAGCCTAAAGCTTTTATGATGGATGAACCATTAGGTGCTTTAGATGCAGAATTTCGTGAACATATGTCTGAAGAGCTACGCGCCCTACACGATCGAATGGGTGCAACCACAGTTTATGTTACTCACGATCAGCTTGAAGCAATGCAAATGGGCGACAAGATTGTTGTCATGAACAATGCCGTGGTTGAGCAATTTGGTACGCCACGTGATATCTACGATAAGCCTGCCACGGTATTCGTTGCTGATTTTATCGGCTCACCGTCTATGAATTTTCTGCCATTTAACGGTAGTGTTTTACCAGACCAAACGTCGATTCAGTTGGGTCAACAGGTCGTTGATGTTCCGCGACAACTAGCGCAAGCCAGCGGTGAACTCATCCTCGGAATTCGTCCTGAACACATCTCACTATCAGACAAAGGTATTGTTCGTGGACAAGTGTTGGCTGTCGAGTATCTGGGTACAACACAGATCGTGGTGCTCAGCACGGATTACGGCGAACTAAAGGCACGGGTTGATGCATCATTGCCCGTTACAGTTGGGGAACACATTGGCTTAACGTTTAATGCTTCCACAATCACGTTGTTTGACAAGGTGAGTGGACGCGCTATTCGCTCAACGCTTAATGATGGAGTCTTTCCACATGGCTGAAGTCACGCTCCAGAATTTGTCAAAGTCATTCGGCAAAGAGTCGGCCGTTATCGACATGAATATGACGATAGATCACGGTAGCTTTGTAGTGCTGTTAGGACCAACAGGGGCAGGAAAAACAACCACCCTTCGGTTGATTTCTGGCTTGGAAAAAATGGACACGGGTACTATTAGTATCGATGGTCGTGTCGTGAATAACGAGATACCAGCGCAAAGAGATGTTGCGATGGTTTTTCAACAATATTCTTTATATCCACATCTAAGTGTAAGAGATAATCTGGCGTTTCCCCTGCGCTCACCAATATTAAAAACAGCGCAGGCTGATATCGATAAAAAAGTGAATGAGGTTGCAGAGATTCTGCAAATCTCAGCCAAGCTTGATAATCGCGCGACCGAGCTTTCCGGTGGTGAAATGCAACGAGTATCCATTGGGCGAGCGCTGGTTCGGGATCCTGCCATTTATTTAATGGATGAGCCGTTAAGCTCACTGGACGCAAGATTACGAGCAGACCTACGTATAGAATTGAAACGTACCCATTCTGATCTTGGTGCAACACTACTATACGTAACCCACGACCAAATTGAAGCGATGACTATGGCCACGCATGTGGGCGTCTTGCAGGAAGGACGCTTGGTGCAATTTGGCTCTCCACGCGATATATACGAGAGCCCAAATAGTATTTACGTCGCGAGTCGCTTGGGCTTACCACGCATCAATATTTTACCTGCTGACCTCTTTCCAACAACCAGAGGAGCAGCGCATAACATTGGGTTAAGGCCTGAGCACTTTGTGTATGGAGAGGGAGAAACTGCATCGGTTAAGCGAGTCGAGCACCTTGGTGATCAGACTCGGCTGCATCTCGACCTCTCTGGCCACGCCATAACAGCACTGAGCCCTGCGGGCGATCCGCACGCCGCAGGCTCTACCGTAAAAATACAACCTGTCAATCCACTTTACTTCGATAAGAGTGGTGATCGGATTGTTGGGAGAAGCATATGACACAATTTATTAACGCCAAAGAAAATCTTGTTACTGAAGCCATAGATGGTTTGCTTGCAACATCCAACGGTGCCTTGAGCCGGCTCGATGGATACCCGCATATAAAAGTGGTGTATCGCAGCGATTGGGATAAGTCTCAAGTAGCCTTGATATCCGGCGGCGGCTCTGGGCATGAACCTGCGCACGCAGGTTTTGTTGGTCGAGGCATGCTCACCGCTGCTGTGTGCGGCGAGGTGTTTGCATCACCGTCTGTGGATGCGGTACTGGCAGGTATTCTTGCCGTAACCGGCGATGCCGGATGCTTGCTCATAGTAAAGAATTACACGGGTGATCGACTAAATTTTGGTCTTGCCGCAGAGCGTGCTAGAGCTTTGGGTCTAAAAGTTGATATGGTGATCATTGACGACGATATCGCATTGCCAGACTTGCCCCAGGCACGCGGACTCGCGGGTACATTGTTTGTTCATAAAATTGCCGGAGCAGCGGCCGATGCTGGCGAGTCTTTAGAATCTGTTGCAGAGACCGCACAACGTGTTAATGAGCAATCTGCGTCGATAGGTATGTCACTGGACACGTGTACCGTACCAGGCTCCAATAAAGAAGATCGTATCGCGGTTGGTAAAGCGGAACTAGGTCTGGGGATTCATGGAGAGGCTGGTGTTGATCAAGTGTCATTTGATGGTGCCAAAGCCGCCATGGAT
>CALJAA010000052.1 GCA_938028465.1 uncultured Granulosicoccaceae bacterium
TGCGTTCGGTGAGGCCATAGCGGGAGAGCTTAAAGGCGTAAACCTTAAAAGAGTAGATGTTGGAGTAAACTTTGCTTTTGCATCTCTGGCGTTCATGCCTGATGCTGCGATTTATCGCAATCAATAGAGAATCAGCGCAATTCAGTCTTTATAGAATTCAAACAGCCCTAGTTAGGATTGTTCTATCGCTGTTACACGGTTTCGTTTTCTTAGATGGAGCTACACTTTAGGGAACCCATTTCGGCCAGGAAAATCGGCGGCAAGGGTTCGAGCATTTGGCATTTTTAACCATAAACGCAATTTCTTCCGGCGTAAGGATTGGTCATCAAAATCCTCAAACTCTGTGCGTGAATGTAATATCGCATAGTTGTTCGCAAGCTGTATATCGCCGGGCTCCATCATCATATCAATACGCATTTTGGGATCCTGCGCTATGGAATCAAACAGGTCAAAAGCTTGCACTTCTACCGCTGATAAGGGTTGCTTGACCATCTGTTGGCCTAATTCAAAGTACTGGCGTAAAAATCGACAACTGATTTTCCCATCATTGAAGCTAAAAATTGGTGTAGGTGTTGGTTCTTTTGTCCCTAAGTGCGCCATGAAGTAGGAGCGATAAAATAGCGCTAAATAGTGAGGGTGATGTTCAAGTATTTCGTTGTATACCGATGCCGTGCTCACCAAGCTGCTTAAACCGCCACTTTTTGCTTTTTGCAAACACAGGAGGCCAACTACGTCTGAAGGGTCGGTATGGTAGGGAAGGTAAGCGTTAGTTTCGTACACGCGGGTTTGTGCATCGTTTAGATCCCCCACGTTCATAACAACGCCAAGTAAATCACCATTATGATTTTGTCTGACGGGTGTGCCCAAGTGCAACCCTATACCGTAATAGATAATCCTGATCTCTTCTTCGCTGTAGCGATCAACCGGTAGGCCCCGTAGTAGTAAAAAGCCCCGTCCATTTTCTAGTTCATCAGCAATCCTGTTTAATTCTGTTTTTAATTCCCCGACTGGAAAATGAAGTTGAGTTAACTTATTTATCGGCAGGCCACTTGCTTGCGCCGTACGTAGTGCATCATCCAATAAATTAATTGCAGAGCTTGAAAGTTGGTGTAACCAAGAGTTATCTTGCGCGAAATCATTGCCTAACCAAGCAGACGGCCCTTTGATAGGAGTTTTTAGCATTACACTCATAAACACCAACCCTTAATTAATACCCAAGTAACGATGAATTTTCCCTTGGTTGTTTTGCAGTTCGACTATGCTAACGACTTCCGGGCAACGACCATTTTCAATAAAAGCCACTCGGTCAGCAATAGCGAGCACTGTGTCAATATGATGCTCTACTAACACGACCGCCACGCCTTGCTGTTTCATTTTTACGATCACGTCTTGTATTAAGGCGATAATAGAAGGTTGTAAACCTTCTGTAGGCTCGTCTAGCAATAAGAGCTTAGGCTCCATACTGAGTGCTCGTGCCATGGCTAACATCTGTTGCTCACCACCGGAGAGTGTTTCAGCGCGTTGTTTAAAACGCTCACGAAGGCGAGGGAACATATCAAGTATGCGTTCACGTGTGTCGGAGCCTGAACCTTTAACCATTAGGCCTATCTCGATATTTTGAGCGACCGTGAGCTCAGAAAACAATCCTCTGCCCTGTGGTACGTAGGCGATGCCTTGCTTAGGTACTTCAAATGCAGGGAGTGCACTGAGTGTTTGATCCTCACATCGAATACTGCCTGCCTTTAAAGGCAACAATCCCATTATCGATTTTAAAGCAGTTGTTTTGCCAGCGCCGTTACGCCCCAATAGGCACAGAATTTCTCCCGCTTGTACGTCGAGTGACACATCAAACAACACTTGAACCTTGTCGTAGGCTACTTCGACATTGTTTAAACTAAGCATTGGCGATACCTAGGTAAGCTGCTTGCACGTCATCGTTAGCACGGATTTCCTGCGGAGTACCTTCCGCCAACACTTCGCCAAAATTCAGCACGGTAATTAGATCTGCAGTTGCCATGACAACGTCCATATTGTGCTCAATCAGCAGAATGGTTGTATCGCCAGCTAGACTTTTCATTAATGTGATAAAGGATTCAATTTCTTCCGCTGACAAACCTTGTGTAGGCTCATCGAGTATGAACAAGCTAGGGGATTGCGCTAGCCCCATAGCAATTTCAAGTAGCCGTTGATGGCCGTAACTAAGATCGCCTGCGATCTGTTCGTGTCTATCGGAGAGGTTAACGCGATCAAGCGCATCTGCTACTCGTTGGTTAACAGAGATCGAATCTGTTTTTTGATTGACTCGGCGTGCGGCTAATGCAACGTTTTCATGTACTGATAAGTTAGAGAAGATCGAAGTAATCTGAAACGTATAAGCCATGCCCAAGCCTATACGTTTATGTGCTGGTAACTCAGTAACGTCTTTACCATTAAAAGTAACCGTGCCACTAGTAGAAATGATCTTACCGCTTAACATGCCTACAAAAGTTGATTTACCCGCGCCGTTTGGCCCGATAATGGCGCGAATCTGCCCCTGCGGTAAACTAAAATCAACGTTATTAACAGCAGTTAAACCCGCATATTGTTTCGTTAGGCCACGTGTTGAGAGTAGTGTCATGGTAACCACCTTATTACTCGCTTGCGTAGCATACCGGCTATACCTTGCGGAGCAAACAACGTCAGTAAGATCAGCGCCACACCTGCAACTAATAGGTATGCACTCGTAAATTCACTGGATATGTCGATCAGGTAGAACATAAATAACGCGCCTATCAATGGTCCGATAGTCGTGCCTGCACCACCTAACAGCACATATAGTAATGGAAATATGGAGTATTGAACTGTAGCGAATGTACCCCCAACATAGCCAAACAACAACGCGTAGGCGGCTCCCGCGGCGCCAGACATCGTGCCTGAAATGACCACCGCAATCCATTTATGCAGTTGCACATTGTACCCCAGCATTCTGGCGCGTTCTTCATTCTCCCTTATGGCCACAAGCGTTTTACCAAAACCGCTTTGCACAATCCAACCAATAATCAGCAAACAAAAACCGAATAGAAATACTGAAACGAAGTAACGGTTGGTAGCATGGCTTAAGTCGAACCCTGCGATCATTCTTTGGCTTTGTTTAATAACAAACCCTTCGTCGCCTCGAGTGTATTCACCCATGAGCAGTATCGTCAGATAGCCTGCTTGAGCAAACATGAGCGTGACGATCATGAACGCAACACCGGTAGTACGCAGCGCTAAAAACCCAATTACAGCAGAGACAAAGGCGGCGAAGCCTAAACCTGCGATTAAACCAACCAAAGGTGGAGCATTTAGGTACTGCATGGCTAGACCAAGGCCGTACATGCCGGATGCGAAAAACAATGCATGCCCGAGGCTGAGCAAACCGGTGTAGCCAAAGAGCAGGTTGTAACCCATGGCATAAATTGCCAGGATAAGCACTCTAGCGATAATGCCACTGTGATATTCCGGCAACACTAAAAATGACACAGCCAGCACAGCAATAATAGAAAGGTGTAAGCCCAGTGCTTTTAGCTTAGTATTTGATGACGTACTCATGATTCACGTTTGCCAAACAGGCCCTGTGGCCGAAAGATCAATACAAATGCAACCAGGAGTGTGGCTAAAATTTTTGCAAGTGTTGGCGAAAAAAACACAGAAATAATGCCGTCACTCATGCCGATTAAAATGGCCGCCACGATAGTGCCCGGTATGCTGCCAAGCCCTCCAATAATCACGACAATAAATGAAAGCAACAATGGGTCACCACCCATTAAGTAATGAGCCTGCTGAATGGGTACTATCAATACCGCTGCAAGTGCTGCGATTGCCGCGCCCAAGCCAAACACCAAAGCATAGACTTTTTCTACCGGGATACCATGAGCCAAAGCCATATCACGATTAAGCTGAGTGGCTCGCATGATAAGCCCAGCACGCGTGCGAGTCATCAGTAACCATAAACCTATTAACACCACGACAGCAGCTGCTATCACAGCTAACTTGTAAGTTGTGGTGCTTAAACCCCATGGCCAGTACATTGCAAAACCATCTGCACCGTTTTCAAACCAGGGCAAGGCAATACGTTTATTAAATGGTGCTTCAACCGGGCGAGCATCAGCGCCAAATGTCATTAGTGTGAGTTGTTGAAGTACGTACAACAAACCAATAGTTGCGACGATAGTTCGCTCCGGGTCGTAATCGATACGGCGCAGTACGAGATGATCAGCGAGGGCGGCTATAGCCCCTACCAATAAGGGCGCGACAATCAGTGCTACGACAAAGCCGTACGCGGGATGCCCGCCGATCAGGGATGTGATCCACCAAGCGATTACAGCACCGAGCATATAAAACTCACCGTGCGCAACGTTTACCACTCGCATAATGCCAAATACGATACTTAACCCCACCGCCATTAACGCAAGGACGGCTGCACCAATTGCACCTTCAAGTGTTGCTAATAATAAATGAGGACCAAATTCCATACGATTGTTTAACGCTATGTTGTAGTAAATAGCCGAACTTAATCAATACAAATAAAAGCACACCCACATTAGTGAGTGTGCTTTCTATTAGCCCATAATGGCGTTTGATTTTATCTTAGTACTGCGAGTGCAGTAGAGTTTGTTTAATAGCGATCAAAATGACTGTGTTGTGTAGTCAACTTCATCTTCATAAAGTGTATCTTCAATGGAAGTCGTATGTGCTAGCACTAGTTTTCCGCCTTCGACTTTAGAAATGTATTGATGCCCAAAGGTTTGGTGAGTTTTACCGTTGAACACTTTGGCCCCTTGCGGATGCGCATGAGAATGCGGCATATCACTCATGGCTTCAACTGCTTCGATTAACTTTGATCGATCAGCTGCGCCTTGATAGTCAGCCGCTTCCATACCTGCTTTTATGATGTGCAGCGTTTCCCAACAACCAAACATATGCGCAAAGGTGGATACATCTTTTGAATCCGAAACAGATGCGCCGTTTTCATCAACGCCTACCGCTTCTCTATAGGCCTTATCAAACTCTGATTGATCTTCTTGTGCATAACGTGGCATACCCTCCCAAAAGTAAGTTCCATCTAGAAACTCTAGGCCTGGGCTTGTCATATCGACGGCTTCTAAGCTATCGATAAATCCGAATATCTCAGGGCGACTAGGGCCAAAGAATTCGCCCATCTCTTTAACAAATGTCAGTACTGCTGGGCCAACCATCACGTGATAAATGACTTCGGTTTCCCTAGGTATTTTTGGAAAATACTTGGTGAATGATGTTTCAGTTGGTGGGATCGCTATTTTTTCTAATATGGTGCCACCTTGAGCTTCAAACGCTGCTGAGAAATAATCTCTGTGGTCGTGCCCAAACGCAAAGTCTGGATAAATCATCGTCACTTTTTTGCCAAGATTCTCAGAGATGAAAGGCGCCATGGCTTGTACTTGGCTTTTTACATCAGTGATACCCGGCTGCAATGTATATCGATTTAATTTGCCACTCGCCACATGGTGCCCCTCAGATACAACAAAGTAAGGCATTTTTAATTCACCAGCGCGTGGAGCAGAGCCATAAACTACGTGGCTAAACAAAGTACCAAATGACACATCGCATTTATGCTGACTAGCAAACTTCTCAACGACTTCTGCACCACGCTTTGGATCAGTGCCGTCATCCTCAGCCACTATCTCTATCGGTCGACCATTAATTCCACCTTCTGCATTAATCTTTGCAACGCAGGCTTCAGTGGTACGGTCATACCAACGACCATACGCTGCACCAATGCCTGTTCGATGAACTTGAAAGCCGATTCGAATGGGCTCCGCGCTATGCGCTTGATTGTAACCGGGTAAGCCAGGAAGCATGCCAGCGGCAGCTACTGTGCCTGCGCCAACGGCTAGTGTTTTAAGCGCGCGACGTCGATTGGGTTGAAATAGGGAGTCTTTGATGTCGGTCATGTTTAGCGTTCCTCTTTGTTTCGTTGGTGATACAGCTTTATGATGAGTGTCTTGGCATCATTTGTACAACTAATCTTTGCTATTTTGATCAAAATATCGCGTTAAATCGGTGCAATTAGGCTTAACAGCCTGATTTTTGGATTGTGATTAATCTAAGCTCCTCGCGGCGCTGCCAACAGCCACAAGCCCAGCAACGTATACAAGATCATAAATAACGCTAACGGTATCTGGCTGAACACCGCTCGACGTGTATCGTTCCACAGCCTTGTGGCGATTGAATGCGCGAGCATAACTGATAGAACATGGCCGATGACGACGGCAATCGCTTGAGTAAGCCATATGATCTTTACGGTAGCCTGAGTATTAAAGAACCCCGTACTGACATAAAACTTGCCTAAACCCAAGAGATCTCGCCCAGATTGCATTGGGTCGGTAGCCGCCGCTAACGCATATTGCGAATTCACCAAAAATGCCGTTAAAAAATGCGCAAAATGATAGGCCAATGCGATAGGTAGAATGGAGGCAGACAGCTGTATAAATGATTCGCGAAACGACACGGTACTGGTTTGACGATAATTGGCAAGCAGCACTCCTAACCACACGCACAATGCAAAGCACCCTACAAGCAAAATAACGCTCAGTACTAAGCCGCCCACCGTTTGATAGATCACTGCCGAGCGCCCTGGAAACTCGAGCGGATTGATACCCAATAAACCAAGCCAGTAAAACGTTTCGTTTAAGCCATCGAAACTCCCGATGGCGAGTAGGGTTAGGATAAATACAGCGGCGCTAATTGAAACAACAGGGCGTTTAAACAACTGCCAACCGGGAAGTCCCACATGCACTGCCTTTTTACTGGTGTTTATCAGGGATAATTGAGCCATTCGGTTTAACAATACGGTAAAACATTCACAACGCTGAAGCCAAACATTACCTCCAAAAACGATCATTCCCACGAGGGTAAATAACCAATACCCGGATACCACAATCATTAAACGTAAAGGGTCCTCCGGTGCAGGGTCTGCCAGTGCAAAACAACTAAAGATAATGTAAATAAACACTGCTGGCCAAACGCCAGAGCGTTGCGGTAGGTTTAAAATAGGCTGGCTTAGATTGATAAAACCGCTCAGTACTTTGTAGATCCCTGTCCAGGGGTTAACCCAATGCCACACATTGCCAAACACGCCTTGTAAACAGACAAATCCGATCCACCATATTGTCCAGATGGTAAGCGGTAGTAAGTTTTTTAGTGGATCGTGTGGGCCAATGCTGCCGATGATTAACAAACCAATAAGAATACTTAACGATGCAAGGCTTGTAACAATAGATGCTGAGGATAGGCTGGGTAGACGAATTAGCTGTTTGCTGTCAAACAAACCGGTACTTAACCGCGCGGGCAGTACAGCTAATATTAATACCGATAAAATAACAGCCATTACGCCGGCACCGATATAAACATTAGTGGGTAGTAGCAACACAAACCCTTGTTCAGAGGTATGTGCCAACCCGGCAACAGCGTACAAACACAAGCCTAACGCCACACCGCTTGGAACGTATCTATTCACGGTTAACTAAATTAATCGCAGCTAATACTTTGTGAGGGGTTGCGGGTAAGTCAGATACGATCGCGCCAGTAGCATCGCGTATCGCATTAAGAATAGCCGGAGCTGTGGGTATCAAAACATGCTCGCCAAGGCCTTTTGCACCATAGGGCCCTTCAGCATCTTCAACTTCGATAATAATATTATTAAATGTTGGCATATCACCAATGGTTGGAATGAGGTAGTCGTGCAGGTTTTCAGTTTTGCCGGGTAGATACTCCTCCATCAATGCCATGCCAATTCCTTGCGCAATACCACCTTCGATTTGCCCTTCAACTAGCATTGGGTTTATGGCGCGCCCTACATCATGGGCAGCCGTAACGTGGTCGAGTTTAATCGTACCCAACTTAGTATCTACAGTGAGCTCCATCAGTTGCGCTCCATAACCATAAACAGCATAAGGACTGCCTTGCCCTCGTTTATCCAGCGGGGAGGTTGGTGGGTCGTAAGTTTCCTCAGCCATCAGTGCATATCCGAATTCGTTTACCTCTAGTTGTGATAAATCCACGGAGGATATTAGCGCGTCATCATGTAAATGAATAGTTGCGCCGGCTACCTCAATGCGAGAGGTAGCGCTGACATTGCCCAGCCTCAATACGGCTGCGCGCAACGCCTCTCCAGCGAGTTTAGCGGCCATGCCGGTTACGTAGGTTTGGCGCGAAGCTGAGGTTTTTCCACAGTCAGGTGTTAAATCAGTATCGCCGCCTACTAACGCAATGCTACTAACAGGCACGCCCAAGGCATCCGCTGCTATTTGGGTTATGACTGTATTGGATCCTTGGCCGATATCCATCGCGCCCTGATGCAATACCACAGCACCATCGGGTTTAATACCGAATCTAATTGTTGATGGATTAGGTAGAGACGTGTTACCACAGCCGTACCAGCAAGTGCCAATACCAACACCTTTACGTAAATGACCGTTTATTGATTGTTCATTGAATGCGCGCGCCGCTTTGTTTGCTCGAACCCATCTTGTTTGCAATGCTTCTAAACATTCGACAATGCCAACACCAGAAGTGAACACTTGCCCCGTAACAGTCGCTTGTTGGTTACGTAGCGCGTTACGAATTCTAAACTCTAACCGATCAAGCCCAACCTGATCTGCTAATTGATCAAATGCGGTTTCTTGTGCTACTGCTGACTGTGGTACACCGAAGCCTCTAAAGGCACCTGATGGAGGCGTGTTGGTATGTATCGCAACGCTACGTGCGCGATAATCTGGCACGTGATAGGGCCCTGATGCATGCACTGGCACTCGGTTTGCCACAGTTGGGCCCCAGCTAGCGTAAGCACCAGTATTAAAGGTTCCTTTAAAATCAAAGCCACTCAGCATCCCGTCGGCATCGCATCCTACCGTTAACGTGATGTTAGATGGGTGACGTTTTGTTGTTGATCGCATTGAATCACCACGCGTGTAATTAATGGCGACGGGCATTTTCAGCACCCATGCAGCAAGAGCAATATAGGGTTGAAAGGAGATATCGAGTTTTGAGCCAAAGCCACCACCGCAGGCAGATGGCACTACACGAATAGCCTCCAGTGGAAGATCCAGTATTTCGGCTAAGCTCTCGCGATCCATTTGAGCGGCTTGAGTACACCCATGGACCTCGATTCGATCCGCGACGCGTACGCAATATCCAGCTTCGGGCTCGATATACGCATGCTCTATAAAAGGGGTAGACGTATGTGTTGTTACGCTGAAGCTTGCGCGCGCTAGTGCGGAGCTATATTCACCACGCTCAACATAGCCTTCAACCAACATGTTACCGGGGCGGTCGTTATGAAGAAGCAAACTGGTTTTGTTAGTGGCTTCTTCTGGCAATAAGCTGTGGGGTAGTACTTCCCATTCGATTGGCAACGCACTTTCGTCGATATTCTCTATGGCTTGGGCAGTTCCCACAATAGCTGCAACGGCTTCACCACGAAAACGAGCCGTGTTCTCGGCAAAAACAGTTTGGTCTGCAAAGGGTGGGATGACACCAAAACAATTGCGGCCCGGTATATCAGATGCGCAAAGCCATAACGCCAAGCCGTCTGTCGAATCAACAAAGCGTTGGCTATCGGTAATAGTGAAATTTGCATGATGATAAGGGCTACGAATAACATGCACGAATAAGGTATCAACCGGGAAGCTATCTGCACCGTAGGTTAGTTCGCCATTCACTTTAGGCACACCGTCTAAATGTGGTATCGGTGAACCTATGGATTTTCCGGTATCAGGTTGAGTTGCGTTGTCAACAAAATTGTGAGTATTGACCACTGCATCTATGATTTTCTGATAACCCGTGCAGCGGCACAACACCCCCCCAAGTGCATCTTCGACTTCAGAACTTGTTGGGGTAGGGTTTGAATCCAAAAGTGCTTTGGCTGACATCAGCATGCCTGGTGTGCAAATACCACACTGAGCTGCACCATGATGAAGAAAGCTACGCTGTAACTGGCTAAGGGTGCCGCCACGGTTTAGCCCCTCAACCGTTTCAATCTGTGCGCCATCCAGTTGCGCTATCGGTACTAAGCATGAACACGATACTTGGTCGTTTATGAGTACAGTACAGGCACCACAGTCGCCTGCATCGCACCCAACTTTAGTGCCAGTAAAGTTCAGTTGGTTTCTTAGCACATCAGAGAGGCGTTTAGTTGGATTGGCCTCAAGCGATACCGATGTGCCGTTAAGATTCAGTGTGACTTCAATCGGTTTCAGCATAATGAGATAACCAGTGTGTCTATTGATCGCTTTAGTAGCTCGACAGCGGCAATATGACGATAATCAGCTGTAGCACGAACGTCATCAATAGCGGATAACTCTGCAACGTGTTGGGTGGCGACTCTATCGCTAAGCTCAGCGTTAAGCGCGTTGCCTATCAACGATTGCTCCAGTGCTGATAACCGACGCGCAACTACCGAGCAAGACCCGACACTCAGTGCGGCATCAGTCACGATATTATTGTTATCAACCGCTATCCGTGTTGCTACCATCGCGATAGAAATCACTAAGTACTTGCGAGCGCCTAGTTTTAGAAAACATGATCGCCCATTTGAAGACGCCTTGGGTATTAATAGATCAATGACCATTTCACCATCAGCAAGGGTGGTTTGTCGATTGCCAGTAACAAAATCCTGTAAAGCGATATCACGCATGCCAGTTTTTGATGATACGCGTACGATCGTATCCAAACACAGCAAAGCGGGCATACCATCTGCAGCAGGAGACGCGTTACAGATATTGCCGGCAACGGTGGCACGGTTTTGTATTTGCACGGAACCTACTTCGAGTGCAGCAAGTTTTAACGCATTGAATGCCTCTGGAAGCTTTGCTTGAATAACGTCCGTCCATGTAGCTAATGCGCCAATATGCCAATGCGATTCATCCTCGTGGATGGTGCGTAGCGTGCTTAATTTTGATATATCGAGTACGTTGCCAGTGGGCTGTGAATTACCCAGCGCAGGATAATAATCTGTCCCGCCAGAGACTAACGACCAATTATCATCAGCAAGCAGTGATAGCGCTTCTTGGGTTGTCTTCGGTTGGGCAAATTTCATCAGCGAAAGCGCACTTGATTATTTGACAATAGGGTATGAAATTAAGAATATCAGTATATTCATTTGTATGCATTCGATAATTCCTGGTGCATAGCTAGCTCTGCTATAACTAATAGGCCAGAGCCACATAAAACCTGAATTTATAACGAATTGACAGGCTAGAATACACATTAGTATACTAATGAATATAATCGTGATTGGCCTGGTTTGACTACGTCATTTTTTTATCGGGTTTCAAGGCGAAAACACCAGCGATTAAACTAGCGAACAAATCGTATTCAAGCAGTGCTATTAGTTTTAGTGCTTTTAGAATTAATAAATTAGGATTATTCGTGTGACCGAAGAGCAAGCTAAACCCGTCAAAATTAGATGCGATGCGTGCCCGGTAATGTGTTACGTCGCAAACGGTCGCACGGGTGCATGTGATCGCTACGCTAACGAAGACGGACAGCTTGTTCGAGTAGACCCATTAACCATCTTAGAGCGTGGCACAAGCGAAGTTGTGCCGTTTCTTAAAAAAGACGAACGATGGGATGGCAATATTGTTGCCTCTGAAGATCAATTTGTTACCGCCATTGGCGCTGGCACGACCTATCCTGATTACAAGCCCGCTCCTTTCATTGTTGGCAGTACACATGAAGGTATTGATATGGTCACCGTGGTAACTGAAGGCATTTTCAGTTACTGCGGCGCGAAAGTAAAAATAGATACTGATCGTCATATCGGAGCAGAACGCAGTTTGGTCCGTGCCAAAGGCGAGGCGATTGGTCATGTCACTACAGGCGAATACGGCTCGCAGATGTTGTCGATTGGTGGCGTTCATCATTTAACGGGTGGAAGCAAAAAGGAAGGCCGCCTAACCTGTGAGTCACTCATGGCTTTGTGTAATAGCGAAGCCGTGGAGCTGACCATTGATGATGGCTCTGACTTGGTAGTTCAAGCGAATAAACCCCCAATAATTAATGGTGTCGTTGAAGAACGCATGCGAGTTGGGTGTGGATCTGCCACCGTTGGCATGTTCGCGTCCCAATGGAAGGGCTTGGTTGATGAAGTCGTCGTTGTCGACGACCATATCACCGGCGTAATGTCAGAACATCAAGCCGGTAAAGTTATCGGCTGGGAAAAAACCGGCATAAAAATAAATGGCAAAAAATCGACACCGGGCCGGTACTTTCAAGTGGCAGAGCCTGGCACTGGCTGGGGCGGCACAAACCTAACCGATCCACTCACTATCCTTAAAGACTTTGATGCAAAGTTTGCCCAAGCCGGACTATCAATTTTAATGGTGTCCACCACAGGTGAGCAGTTTAGTTACTACGAGCTAGATGACGAACTAAAACCTCAACAACTAGAAATACCTGCGCGCCTACAAGCGTCCATCCGCAGAATTGAAGAAAATTGCGAGCCGGCACTGTGCTCAGTGATGTTTATGGGTGGTGCTGGTGGGTCATTGCGTGCAGGCGTGACTGAAAACCCGGTCATGCTAACTCGATCTGTTCAACAAGCAATAACCCGTGTCACTTGCGCTGGCGCACCAACGTTTCGTTGGCCAGGGGGTGGCATAACCATCATGGCGGATGTGACGCGTATGCCTAATTATTCCTTTGGCTATGTACCAACTCCAGCGTTAGTTGCGCCAATTGAATTCACACTTACACGTGCCGCCTACGAATCGCTTGGCGGCCATATGAATCACATCATGCCGATTGAAGATGCGGTAAAAGGTGTTTTAGGACCGCAAAACGATCACTTATTAGCTGGCCGTGCAGGCGCTAAATGGCATGACGACAACCCATGGCCAATAGGGGATTAAGCGGTGGCATTGTGGGATAAACCGGTGGTAAACCGCTTAAGTGATAACCGTCTACAGTTACGCCACGGCCCAATCGAGCTGATCATCGAAGCGTTTGGCTCACAAACTGAAGTTGACGCAGCCTATCAACAAGCAGTTAATTCGTTTGCCACCGTACTCGAAGATTTAGCGGGTGAGCTAAACGAACTCAGAAAACAAACCAATGCAAACGCTCACTTGTTTAAAGGCGATATTGCCAAACAAATGGTAAAGGTGGCAGAATCATTTGCCCATCGTCATTTTATAACCCCAATGATTGCTGTTGCAGGTGCAGTGGCCGACCATGTTCTTCACTATATGGTTATGGATAGAAACCTAAGCAGGGCTTACGTTAACAACGGCGGGGATATCGCCCTTTTTTTAAACGATAAAGAAAGCTTCAATATAGGCGTGTGTGCCAACCCACATACAGGCGCCATTGTGTCTCAGGCCAAAATAACTGAAGATAGTGATGTTAGAGGGATAGCCACTAGCGGTTGGCGCGGGCGTAGCCATTCGTTGGGCATAGCTGATTCTGTAACAGTTCTTGCCCGCAATTCTGCTATCGCGGATGCAGCCGCAACACTAATTGCCAATGCCATCGATTTACCAAATCATCCAATGATAAAACGAGCAACTGCTACTGAGTTGAGCCCCGATAGCGATTTGGGTAATCGATTGGTCACTGTTGATGTTGGAACGATATCACCTGCGGAATCTAAAACAGCTTTGAACTTGGGGCAGAAGCTTGCACAGTCACTGATAGAATCTAAGCAGATTACTAGCGTGTACGGTAGCCTGAACGACGAGGTGTTTTCGTTATATCCTTCATTGCAACCAACAGCGCTATACAAGGCTCCCAGCCAATCTAACTTTGATAACGTTCAAAAGGAACAAGCCAGTGCCTGAAGTAATTGTCAGAAAAAGTTTTATTACGATCGAAGATATATTTCATGAAGGTGGACCCATCGCTTCGGTTCCGTTACGTCGGGCCGTTGTGGCCACTGTCATCCAAAACCCTTATGCGGGACGCTATGTTGAAGATATTGTCCCATTTATCGATGACTTAAAACCTCTAGGCACCAGCATGGCGCAGCACCTGATTGAAGCCTTGGGTGGTGATGCCAACGTTGTTGAAGGTTATGGCAAAGCATGCATAGTGGGTTCAGCTGGTGAGGTAGAGCACGGTGCACTTTGGCATGCACCAGGTGGATACTCTATGCGGGACAATTTACCTGCATCCAATGCCATCGTACCGTCTACCAAAAAAGTGGGTGGCCCGGGCACTCGTATCGATGTGCCGGTGACTCATTGCAATGCGTCTTATGTGCGTTCGCATTTTGATTCTATCGAAGTGGGGATTAACGATGCTCCCAAAGCCGACGAAATGCTCGTCATTTTGGTGATGACCACGGGCGCAAGAATCCATAATCGCGCAGGCGGCCTAGACGCAAAAGATATCAAAGGTGAGGATGGCTTAAGATGAAAATACGTAAAATTGTAACCACTGTTGAAGAGACTCATCTAGAGATGGGTAAGGCGATCAACCCCCCGACGCGACGAGCCGCATCAACGGCTGTGATAGAAAACCCTTTTGCAGGAAAGTATCAAGAGGATCTTGAGGCCCTTATGACTATCGGCGAGCAACTAGGCGCACAACTTGGCAAAAATTGTGTTGATGCTTTAGGGATTGAACCTAAAGATGCCGAGAGTTACGGCAAGGCTGCCATGGTAGGCGAGAATGGCGAACTTGAACACGCGGCTGCGATCTTACATCCTAAGCTGGGTAAGCCACTACGCGCTGCAGTTGAAAAAGGCGCAGCGCTTGTAGCTTCATCTAAAAAAATGGGATCAATGGGGCACCCATTGGATGTACCGTTAGGGCATAAGGATGCTGCCTATGTGCGCTCACATTTTGACGGTATGGAAGTACGCATCAACGATGCTCCTCGCGCGAATGAGATAATGGTGTCTATTGTTGTGACGGATTCAGGGCGGCCACTACCACGAGTAGGTGGGCTTGAACATGCCGATGCAAAAGGTGAAGACGGCCTGCGATAATGCTCATCCCCGAGCTTGTCATCCCCGCGAAGGCGGGGACCCACTTCCCCGTGTGCTAGATCCCCGCCTGCGCGAGGATGACGAGGCTAGCCGTCCACCACCTCAGGCAAACGTGTAGCTGGCGGTGTATTACGGCTTCTATGAGAACGAACAATACCGTCAATAATCGTCATCCCAATACCCGGTAAATTGCCTTGATGGATACTCTCCAACATATCTTTACCTGGCGAATGTTGTGCTTGGTCGAGCAAAATCATATCCGCTGATTTGCCCACTTCGATAATCCCACTGTTGAGCTCCCGCATGCGGGCAGTGTTGCCTGTAGCAAAGCAAAAAGCTATTTCAGCCGGTACATTGCCAAGGCTAGATAACATTGCGATCATTCGCAAAATACCTAAGGGTTGTACGCCAGAACCAGCAGGGGAATCGGTGCCTAGTATCACTCGTTCCGCTTCTTTTATTTCAAAGGCTGTACGCATAGCAAGCAAACCAGCTCGCTCATTGCCGTTGTGCACGATTTCAATACCGCGGCTGCAACTCTCGCACAGGCAGGTAATTTGATTATCAGGCAGAGCAGTATGGCCTCCATTGATGTGACCAATAATATCGGCATCGGCTTCAAGCACGGTGTCGGCATCGATTAAACCCGAACCAGGGATAGAAGGCCCTCCCGTATGAATAGTGGATTGAATGCCGTACTTACGAGCCCACTTAACCATCTGCGCTGCTGTTTCACCGGCCTTAACAGACCCAAGCCCGACTTCACCTAACAACTTAACTCCAGCGTCGGCTAAATCCTTAAAATCATGCTCCTCCATGCCTTCTTCAAGTACTGGCGCTCCCGCTAACATTTTTACACCAGAAGGGCGGAAATTTTCGTACCACCGTTGCGAAGCAATGGCCATCGCTTTTAGTCCAACGATATCCTTTGGTCTTCCGGGTGCATGAACTTCACCGGCTGATATCATCGTGGTAACACCACCATGCAAGCACGAATCTATCCAGCCCAATTGCTGTTGCCGTGGCGTGTAGTCACCAATCACTGGGTGCACATGGCTATCGATTAATCCCGGCGATAGCCAATTGTCATTGGCGTTAACTTTGGTAGTGGCTTCAGAGGTATCTAACTCTTTTTCGTAACCAATGCTGGAGATAAGCCCGTCTTCACAGATCACGCAATTACCGTCTATCAACGGCTCCTCGAGCTTGCCCGAAAGGATCTGTGCTATGTTCGTGATAACGAGTTTTTGCTTGGCCGCTGCAGACATTGGCTTGTCTCAATAATGATTGATAGGGGTAACTCAGATGTTGTTTGTATACTATCAATATATAAAGATGGGTCAAGTATAGATTTCTCATGGCTGCACCAAAAACTTATATCCTAGAAAACCAAATTGGGCATATCCTGCGAAAGGTTAGCCAGCGCCACTCTGGGATATTTGCCAATCATATGCCGGCTGATTTAACACCAACGCGTTTTGCTGCAATGGCTAAGCTATTGGAGTGTGGGCCGTTATCGCAAAATGAATTAGGTCGATTAACCGCGATGGATGTAGCAACAATCAAGGGCGTTGTTGATCGGCTTCGTGTGCGTAAGCTAGTGGACAGTAAAAAAGACCCAACGGATGCCAGAAGGCAGTTGATCAAGCTTACTCGCAAAGGTGAGGCGTTTATTCAAGCGGCAATACCTGAGGCAGTGACGGTAACTGCTCAAACGATAGACCCGTTGTCCACGGCTGAGTCGAAGCAACTGATTAAGTTGCTGAATAAATTGTTGTAGGGATAGTTTTGTTTTCGCTTATAGCCATCCCACCTCGATAGTGTCATCCCCGCGTAGGCTTATAAAACTCCGTTAGTCGTCAGCTCTTGTTTCAATCGGCTAATAACCTCGTCGTGAAAAGCATCAGCATAAGCATCAGGTTGTTGGCCAGCAATTCTGTGTGCCAATGGATCCTCTGCTCGAATAACCGAACCTGACATTTCTTCAAGCATTGCGTGACCACAGAAGGGCACATACATCTCAGAATAACCGCCCTCGTGAGCGGCGACCAATCGACCATCTGTGATATTCATGATTTCTCGTGTCATCAACCTGTAGGTTTCTGGAGAGCACATCATTCTAGATAGTGGATCAAAACCAGAAGCATCGAACCCACAGGCAATCACGACTAAGTCTGCATCAAACTCCTTCAGCTTTGGGATTACTAACTGCTGCATAGCATTCATGTAGGCCTTATGACCACAACCAGGAGGAAGGGGAATGTTCATGTTGTAGCCTTTGCCAGCACCTTCACCGACAACATCGGTAGCCCCGGTATCTTGTGGGTAACAATGATCTTGATGAATCGAGATGGTTAAAACATCATCCCGGTTTAAGAAGATGGCTTCAGTGCCATTGCCGTGATGGACATCCCAATCTACTACGGCAATCTTTTTTGCTAGCTTCTTTTTAAAGACTGATTCAATAGCGATGGCTATATTTGCTAATAAACAAAACCCGTTTGGCCAATCGGGTAGGCAGTGGTGCCCAGGCGGACGAGAAAGGGCATAAGCATTTCGAGCTTGCCCGTTGAGTACTTGCTCTGCGGCTTCAGTCACTAAGCCTGCTGACAGAGCTGCAATTTCAAATGAACCTGCTCCAAAAGGTGTGCGCAAGCCTAACTCACCGCCACCTTTGTCTGACATTGATTTAAATTGATCGATGTACTCTTTTGTGTGTACATCAAGTAGCTCATCCATCGTTGCCGGATCAGCACTCATCATCATAAGTTCGTTAGACAAACCCGTAACATCCATTAGGTTTTTTAATCGGCGTTTGGTTTCAGGCGCTTCAGGCAAACCCCCTGAAACCATGGGCTGCACTAAGCCCCCAATCGGTGCGATGAATGCATAGTTACCCCCAGCATGCCAAAAACACTTTTCGTCCCAAACAAACGCGGTGCCGTTACTCATAGTTATTCCTATCACTTAAGCTGCTTAAATCGTTATTACTACCCTAATGCGATAGCCATCGTGGAGCAAGCGATGAATTGACACCTGTACAGGCTGCAGCAGCACAGGCGGCTAAACTACCAAAGTGCATATCGCGTTTTACCAACGCAGGGCCATAGTGCGCATACTTTCCAGAGTTGGTCATTAAGAACCGAGCGTTCTTAGGTATGACGGGGTCAGTGATCATGCACCAACAGGTATCTGTTATGAATTCAGCGCCAAATGATTCTAGCTGTGCAACGTAACCGAGTTCGTTTGCAGCATTGTGAATATCGCGCCCCATTGTTATTAATAACCGAACCTGATCATGTTTCGTTTTCCCCTCACACAGTTTCGCAAGCACCTCACACTCCGTAATTGAAAAATGTGGGTTACCTAGGCATACCATATCGACTGTCTGCTTTACCGCAGTGTTCAGCTCTTTAAAGCTGCGAATGAGTTGATGCTTAGTCACTATTTTGGCGTGTTCAAATAAACCAGTCTTTTTACAGTAGTCATCTGCTAGCTTGGCTTCTGGCGTCACCTCACTCATATGAAACATCGATGCGGAAGAGGTTGTTGCGAACGCTGCGCTAAAAGCTTTGAGGTCGTCCATCGAAGGTTGTAACTCCTCAAGCCCGTAGATCATGGGTATATCGTTTGGAGCTTCAAGGCCAATGTGATAGCCCAGTAGTGGCCAGAAAGCATCATCAGGAGAAACGACGCTCTCTATGTTTACACAAGCTGTGGGATTGCGCCCGGTATCTAAGTGGCTACCACTATCTGGTGCTCTACCGGTGAGCGCAATAAAGATATCTAGAAAATCAGGGTATTTTTGTGTACGCGCACCAATAACGCTATTAGCGAACATCACCGCATTTGATTCTGCCCAAACGATCTGCTCTCCAAACGCAGGTGCTGTGTTCAATAGGTAAGGCGCGCAGGTATAACTGGCTTGTGCGCCCATGCTCATAAACGCATACCCTAACTGACTGGCTGGTATACCCATACTCTTATCAACACCTTGGTCTTGCCAACGGCGCTCGTCGATAGATATCGCATTAAGTGTGGTTGGTATTCGAACCTTTGCATTACGCTTAACTAATTCTTGAGCAAACTCTAGGCTAGATGGACCGTGATAAATGCAAGCATCGATATGTGCCTGAGTTACATCTATGAGTTTACTTGCACCTTGTATTATTGCGATGCGCAGTATTATTTGCATTGCCATTTGAGCGGCATCGCCATGGGTACCATCGAGAAATTGCTGATCGAGCACGCTTAGCGACAATTTACTTGTGTCAACATCGTATAATGAATCTGCAGATAGCTTATTTATTGTTGGAGCTGTTGCTGTATCGCTTGCAAGTTGCAAAGTCGAATTATTAATAGTGACTCGTATGCCAGTTTTAAGCTGGTTCAAATCAGTTGAATCGATGCGCAGTACGGGTAGTGTTCGATCAAACATTGCTTCAGCAACTAACACGCCTAACGTTAAAATATCTTCCGCTTCAGTGAATACCAGCGCAGCTGGCGCGCAATTATTTAAAATTAATTCCAGAAGTGCGCCGCTTCCAGAGCACGAACCGCGACCACTGGGTATCACCAACACCTTATCGCTTACGTTTTCACCATAAAGTGGATGACGTTCGTCAATAACGTTACCGTTGAGCGGATCAACGCCGCCCCAAAAGCTAATGCCAACATCTGACACCAGTAGCTCACCGTTTGCGGTCCCGTTTACTAGTGCAGAACCGTTTATGAGGCGCTGACCGCATGGCTTTTTTGGATTAGTCATTTGATAATCTATTTTTACGGCAAGTATTACGATACTCGATTGGAGACTGCGAGCAATGCTTTTTAAATAACCGACGTAATGTGCCTGGATCGTTATAGCCGCAGCGATAGGATATTTGGGTAAAATCTAATTCAGTAATATCCAGTAGTAATTTGCATTTTTCAATTCTTGCTTTTTGTAGGTACTGATTGGGTGATTCACCAAATGCGGTTTGAAAATAGCGTGTCAGCGTACGAGTACTTACGGATACATGCTCTGCGATATCGCCAACCCTGATTTCGTTTTCTAAGTTTCGTTGGATCCATGCATCCGCTTGATCAACCACTGGGTTGTTAGTTTTTATCTGTGATGCAAATAGTTGAGGTGCAGCGCTGCGTTGCTCGTAGTCATCCATCATGTACCGCGACATCGCTTTGGTAAAGCTCTTGCCTGCATAGCGCTCTACTAGCTCCGTGCAAAGATCTTGATACCCTTTTACTGGGCCTGAACTCAATATGTTGCCATCTTTGACGCACAAAAGTTGAGTGTTGACATTGATGGCGGGGTAGCGATCTGTAAACGTGGTTTTAAACCACCACGCTACTGAGACAGATTTATTTTCCATCAGGCCCGCATCAGCTAATAAAAACACACCAACCGAAACCGCACCGAGAAATTCAAATTCATTTCCTCGACTACGTAACCAGTTAATCAACTGCTGTTGTTTCGAAAGAGCACTAAGAAACTTAGTAGAGGAAGAGGCAGCAAAAGGAATACAAATGATACCGTCACCCGGTTTTACTAAGTCCAGGTTTCCATCTACCGAGACCGTATACTTATTACTGCATGTGATTGCTTGCCCGCTTAATGACACGATCTGAACCGAGAATAGATCATCTTTGGATTCCGATAGCAATTTCCATAATACGTTAGCTGTTTTAAAGGTATCAATAGATCCCATTAATGCATGGCCGCTGCATTCATCCAAACCAATTATTGAGATACGCATAGCCATTGTGTTTAGGAGCTGGTTAGGAAATCCAATAGGCCATTAACCATCAAGTACCAATCTATAGCAGATGACGGTTGGCAAATTATGCACTTATTTTGTCTGTTTATACCCTCTACCGCAACAACTACTCGCGTTATGGTGTTTTATGCAAGCTGATTGATCGGTATTAGCACTTGAAATATCAGACTGTTGTTTACTTACATTTTTAAACTTAATCCTTATTACTGAGTATTTTTATAATGAAAATAATCGCTACAGTTAAATTACTACAAGCGTCACTTATTGCGTCAGCGCTTTTACTATCAACTGCGTCTTTTGCGGGAGAAAAACTGAATAAAGCAGAGATGAATGCCTTATTAGTAGGAAACTTCATGAAGATCGTTTATATCTACGAAGGCGAGAGTATCGCTATGTGGGAGTACTACCAAAAGGACGGCACAATAGCAGGCAGTACTGATAAATGGGGCGACTATAGCGCTACCTACGAAATCAATGACGATGGAGAGATGTGCGTAACGTATGCTTCCGAGGCTTATAACGGCTGTTATGGTTACGAACGTATCGCAGACAATACCTATAAGCTAGTTGGACTAACCTGGCCAGAAAATACCACTCTTGATGTGGACATCATCCCTGGCTCTACGAAGAATATATCTGCTAACTAGGTCTAGTTTGAAATCTGTATGAGAATGTCATATCACCCCTGCCCAAAACGAACTCAGCAGGGGTGATATGGTTAGCTTACTAGCTTAATTTAAATACCGGTTTGCTTTTCAAAAATGACTTCAACACGGCGATTAGATTGACGACCTTCTAGTGTGTTGTTATCAGCAACTGGTTGTGTTTCACCAAAGCCTATGGTCTTTATGCGTGATTCAGCAACTCCATAGCTCATCAAAGCATCTTTAACTGATTGCGATCGAGCTTTTGAAAGGGCTAGATTAAATGATTCTGGGCCAGTGTGATCTGTATGACCTTCAACTACAGCGATGCGCTGTGGATTCTCTTTCAAATAATCAGCAGCTTTTTTCATTGTGCCAGACGCATTTTGGTGAAGTGTTGCTTCTTCAAAATCGAATAATACGTCATCGATTGTAAGTACCGGACCACGAAATGATTTAGTTAATTCAAATGGAGCGGTATACGCTGGAGTTGTTGGTTCAACAGGTTGAACTTTTGGTGAGCTTCCACATGCTGTTAGTGTCGCGCTCAATGCAACTAATGCTACTAAACGTAAAGCTGGAGCTTTGTTAAAGCGAAGAGATGTAGATAGTGTTTTCATGTCAACCTCAAAATTGGTGAATATAAATAGTGTTTGTTACGTATCGATGTTTCTCACTGTTCAAGATTGCTAGCGGCCCGAATGCAATCAACATAACGTAAACCTTTCATTGCCGAACATCCATGATCGACGTTTGAAGATAGGCAAATTAAATCGAATCAAGGGTTTGCGTGTTCACCGTGGTAAATACCACGACAGAAGACGGTAATGTTTAGCCCAATTTCAAGGAAAGAATGAGAAGTGAATCAAAATGAAAACGTGACTGATTCCAAATTGTTTTCGGCTCGGGTTGACGGTGATACCTCTGGAATAAGCCACCTGAGTGTCGATGCATCGCCGATAAGACTCGAATGTTGCCCTTCACATTATCAACAGACGGGCGGTTTTGGAGTTCCGTCGTTTTGAAGGGGTATATCAGAGCCTAAATCCACGCACCATAGATCTGTTCGATCACTCAGATGCACGGTATAATGGGCTGATTAACACATAGAGAGCGTTTATCCCTCAATGAAGAACAAAACAAAAGCCGTACTTTTTGACAAAAATCCGGGCCGGAACGCTCAAACCTATGGAATAGCCCGCGAACTGAACACCGATATGGATCTAATCCATGAACCTTCGGTCGGGGTTATCGGTACCAAAGGCGATAGTCAGTGTTATCTGGGCGTACAACGCAAGGTTGAAGCGATCCATGAGAATCTGCGCCAACGGCTTGGCCGAGGGGATGGGCAGATGCCGATGCGCCTAGTTCAACCCGAATACACGGTAGCCACATCTGACGGCATGCGTAACGGAACCCGTGAAATGCGTTATTCACTTATCGGCCGTGAAGTCACTCACGACACAGTCTGCGAGCATCTTAGCGCCAGCGGCCTAGAAGGCACCATTGCAGTGGTTGCCTGCGACAAACCGCCGGTGGGTACATTAGCAGGTTTACTGGAGCACAATCGACCAGCAATCATCATGTCAGACGGCCCAATCCGCCCAGGAAGAGATTCAGTAACAGAACAGCCCATTGATATCATCTCCGGCTTTCAGGTAGCAGCCAACACCGACGCCGAGTTTAAAAAGCGCATCTCTCGTGAAGCCTGCCCGGGCTATGGTAGCTGTGGCGGCATGTTTACATACAACACGATGCAAACTTTTATCGGTGTAGTTGGTATGCAGCCATTAAATATGGTTTCACCTCCATCGGATGATCCACGCCGCTTAGAAGAATTCCCAGCGCAGCTAGTGAGCTATTTACAGGGCATGATCGAACGGGGTGATACACCAAGGGATATCGTTAGTCGTGATTCAATACGAAACGCGTTAATCGTGTCGATGGCTGTAGGCGGATCAACCAACGTGATGTTGCATGCGCCAGAAATCGCAAGAGCTGCAGGTTTTGGTAGTTTTGCTGAGGACGTGATGTCACCGGAGGAATTTAACCACCTATCCCAAAACGTCGTACCTGTACTCACCGATGCCCGCCCTTATGGTGTGTACTCCATGGTGGATATCGACGAGAAGGGTGGCGTGCAAGTTATTGTTAAGGCGCTCATGGATGCAGGGCTGCTCAATGGCGATACATTAACATGCACCGGCGAAACTCTAGCAGAGCAGGTAGCCCGGCTAAATACAGCGGATCCAGATGGCACGGTCGTGTATCCGGTTGAAAAGCCATACAAAGAAACCGGCGGCCTACGTGTATTAGGCGGAAACCTATCACCTGAATTTAGCGCCGTACTAAAGCTTGCAGGCGTTGAAGGTGGTTTAGAAGACAATCGATTTGTAGGTCGGGCACGCATTTTTAATGGTGAGCAAGATTTACTAAATGCGCTAGAAGCCAACCCTGGCCAGTTTTCAAATCATGACATGGTCATCGTACGATACGAAGGCCCAAGTGGTGCACCAGGGATGCCGGAAATGCTTGATTCAACTTCACGTATCACAACGCTATGCCGTGAAAAAGAAATCGTTGTAGGCTTAATGACAGATGCACGTTTCTCTGGTGGTTCCGTTGGTTTGGTTATTGGCCACGTAGGGCCGGAGGCCGCCCTGGGTGGCCCAATTGCCTTTGTAGAAGACGGCGATGAAGTGATTGTTGATCTAGAAACCAACGAAATTAACTGCACAGCATTGAATGATGCGGCAACGCTTAAAGCGCGTAAAACAGCATGGGAAAAGGTAGTTGCCGACAACGGTGGTATGCATCCACTGTGTGGCGAAGTTGATACCCGTTTATTAAACCGCATGCGCTTGTCTGCTGTGTCTGCAGTCTATGGAGCAGGTATGCACCCCGATCGGCAGCTTTGGGTACCTCAGCCACGAGCAGCGGAGAGGAGTGGTTTTGTGCCACAAAACAAACACCGCGAAGGATCTCAAAAATCATTTGATTAAGTAACCCCAAAGCACAAGCCACTGCGCTGGGCCGTACAAGGTTCAGCGCGTTGGTCGAGCTTTGCACTACCAACACCTTTTAGCTAGACGCGATCAGCCCTTGTTAAGGTCAACCGGTAACGCTCCCGCCACCGATATGACCTCCTGCCATTGCGTCTTTTCGATGAATCCTAAGTTATGCGCCTCCAGCAAACTGAAGCCTCGGATATTATTAAAGAGATATTAGCGCTATTAGACGCTGACCTAATCCAAACTAGGTTTTCTAACAAGTCGAACAACATGCGTCTAAAAATCGGATTTAACGAACTGTTGAATGAGTAAATACGACTTTAAAAATTGTCAACAAACCCTTATCTTCGTGTCTTAAACCTATTGGTGCAATAGATTTCGACATCTAGCAATCAATCGATTAGCAGGCAAATAATTCTATTATGTTTAAAAGCAAGCTTCGAGCTATCCTAGAATGGCGGTATTTTGAGGCCGTTATCTTGTGCCTCATCATTCTCAATTCAATAACGTTGGCTTTAGAAACCAGTCCAACCACCATGAACGCCTTTGGCAATTGGTTGACCTTAATAGATAATATATTCCTTACTATTTTTGTTTTTGAAATTATCTTGAGATTAGCGGTGGATTTTCGCGGATTTTGGCGAGACCCGTGGCGTATATTTGATTTTATAGTTGTCGGTATAGCACTGGTGCCGACAGGCGGCTCGTTATCAATACTACGCGCACTACGTATCCTTCGAGTGCTCAGGCTAATATCTGCAGTACCAGCAATGCGGCGCGTTGTTTCTGGATTGTTAGGCGCAATGCCAGGAATGGCGTCAATTGTCTTTTTGATTGCGTTGATATTTTTTGTGTTTTCCGTTATCTCAACAAAACTATTCGGCGAGGCTTTTCCCGAGTGGTTTGGATCACTCGGCGCTTCGGCCTACACGCTATTCCAAATCATGACATTGGAGAGTTGGTCAATGGGTGTCGTACGGCCAGTAATGGAGGTCTATCCGTTGGCTTGGATACTATTTATCCCATTCATCATTTTGACCGCATTTACTGTGCTGAATCTCTTTATCGGTGTCATTGTTGATGCCATGCAAACAGAACATGAATCACTTGCTAGTGAGGAAAGAGGAAAAATGATGACTGATAACGAGAGCATTCTTTTAGAACTTCGTGCCATGAAAGCAGAGGTGCAGCAAATGCGCGCCGACATAAATAGCAATCTGAGCGACTAAACATGTTGCATACCTCGCAAATTATTTTTGCGCCGCTCACCTACGACCTGTTCACCAGCGTGGGAGTAGTAGTGCGTAATCTGCAACACTTATAACCAGTACTAGTAGGCCAGAGAATTAGCCAGCCAGCGCTCAGTTGATTCAGTCGATTCCTCCATCCGCCCAGCATAGCTTTCTACTTGGTCGCGTTTAACTTTTCCAAGACCAAAATAACGAGCGTCTGGATGCGAGAAATAGAAACCACTAACAGACGAAGCCGGCAGCATGGCAAGCGACTCAGTCAGCGTGATACCGATGCTATTCGGGTTCAGTAACTCCCATATGACTTCCTTTTGCCGATGATCCGGATTGGCAGGGTAGCCAGGAGCAGGGCGTATACCCTGATAGCGTTCTTTGATTAAATCGACATTTTTAAGTGATTCGTGAGGCATGTAACCCCAAAATTCAGTTCTGACTTTTCTATGTAGATATTCTGCGAACGCCTCAGCTAAACGATCGGCTATCGCTTTTGCCATGATGTTTTTGTAGATATCGTGATCTTTATCGTAATCAGCTATTATTTTTTCTAATCCTAGCCCTGCAGTTACGGCAAACGCACCTATGTAGTCAGCGACCTTTGATTCTTTTGGCGCTATATAATCGGCTAAGGTTAAGTTTGGACGACCATCAGGGAATACCCGCTGTTGGCGTAAGCAATTCACCTTATTTAATAAGCTCGTTCGACTTTCATCTGTGTAGATTTCAATATCATCGTCATTCACTGAATTGGCCGGAAATAAACCGACTACTGCTTGCGCCTTTAATTTATCGTGATGGCAAAACTCTTCCAACATTTCTTGTGCATCCGAAAATAGCTTTTTAGCTTCCTCTCCTACCGTCTCATGCTCCAGTATGCGCGGAAACTTACCTCGAAGTTCCCAAGTTTGGAAAAACGGAGTCCAGTCAATATAGGGCACTAGATCTTTCACAGTAAGGCTATCGATAACGTTAACTCCGGTCAAGGCAGGCTTAACCGCTTCGTATTCGTCCCAGTTGAACTTGAATTTGTTTTGTCGTGCGACTTCAATATCAAGAAGATCAACTCCTTTTTTACGATCTTTATAACGTTTTCGATAACGGTCGTAGTCCACCTCTAATTCGTCGTAAAATGTTTTCTTGTGATTGTCGTTGAGTAAGTGGCTAGCAACCTGCACGCAACGAGAAGCGTCCGCTACATGCACAACGGGCTCTTCGTATTCGTCTGATATTTTGACCGCGGTGTGCATACGCGATGTGGTGGCGCCTCCAATCAATAGAGGAATCGTAAACCCCGTACGCTTCATTTCAGCCGCGACATGTGTCATTTCTTCTAAAGAGGGGGTAATTAGGCCAGAAAGGCCGATCAAATCAACATTATGTTTTTTTGCCTCCTCCAAGATAGTAGCGGAGGGAACCATCACACCTAGGTCTATCACCTCATATCCATTGCACTGGAGCACAACACCAACAATATTTTTTCCAATATCGTGTACATCACCTTTAACCGTTGCCAATAATATTTTGCCAGCGCTACGCGCATTCTCGTCCTTATCCTCGTCCATGTAGGGTAGCAACCACGCTACCGCTTTTTTCATCACGCGAGCTGACTTAACCACTTGCGGTAAAAACATTTTGCCGGCGCCAAAAAGATCACCGACTCGGTTCATGCCATCCATTAAGGGACCTTCAATGACATCTAGCGGACGATCCGCAACTAAGCGAGCTTCCTCCACGTCTTGGTCAATGAATTCGTCAATTCCCTTAACTAATGAATGAGCCAAACGCTCATTCACTGACGCGCCACGCCATTCATTGTTTTGCGCTTCTAGTACTTTTCCATCTCCACGGAAATGTTCTGCAATGTCTAACAATCTGTCAGTGGCGTCAGGGCGACGATTGAGAATGACGTCCTCTACAGCTTCGCGTAGCGCTGGTGGTACTTCATCAACAATGGCTAGTTGCCCAGCGTTTACAATACCCATATCTAATCCGGCTTGGATCGAGTGGTAGAGAAATACCGCGTGGATCGCTTCGCGCACTGCATTGTTGCCACGAAAAGAGAATGAAACATTAGAAACACCACCGCTAACCATGGCATGAGGTAGGCTTTGTTTGATTTGTCGAGTGGCTTCTACAAATGCAATGCCATACTCGTTATGCTCTTCTATCCCGGTTGCTACCGCAAATATGTTTGGATCAAAAATAATATCCTCGGGTGGGAAATCTAAGGTATTCAGCAACAGATCATAGGCTCGTTGGCAGATAGCCACTTTGCGATCAATAGTATCGGCTTGACCATCCTCATCGAACGCCATAATAACCACCGCAGCACCATGCCGTTGAGCTAGCTTAGCGTGCTGTAAAAAATGGGTTTCACCTTCTTTCATACTAATAGAATTGATGATGCATTTGCCTTGTAAGCACTTAAGACCAGTTTCAATCACTGACCATTTTGAAGAATCAATCATGATTGGTACGCGGCATATATCGGGCTCTGTAGCCACCATACGTAAAAACTGCTGCATCGCTTCAGCCGACTCAAGCAACCCTTCGTCCATGTTCACATCTATTATCTGCGCGCCGTTTTCAACTTGTTGGCGAGCTACATTTAAACCGGCTTCATAGTCTGCCTCCTTAATAAGGCGCAGGAAAACGGCGGACCCCGTTACGTTCGTACGTTCCCCAACATTAACAAACAACGATTCAGAATTGATGTTAAAGGCCTCTAAGCCTGACAATCGACATTCTCGTGGAATGGTTGGCACTTGACGTGGAGGCACGTTATTTAAAGTTTTGGCAAACGCTCGTATATGATCTGGCCCTGTTCCGCAGCAGCCACCAATGATGTTTAAATAGCCTTCTTCAGCCCATGCGCTAATCTCGGTTAGCATTTGTTCAGGTGTTTCATCATAGCCACCGAACGCATTTGGTAAGCCAGCATTTGGATGAGCGCTAATAAATGTATCTGCTATGCCTGAAAGCTCCTCAATATGCTGACGGAGTTGCGCAGGGCCTAGCGCGCAATTAAAACCAATGGAAATTGGCTTTGCATGTCTGACAGAGTTCCAAAAGGCCTCAACGGTTTGTCCCGAAAGTGTGCGGCCAGACGCATCTGTAATGGTGCCTGATATCATGACGGGTAGTTCAATGCCGCGATCGTCAAATACACGTTTAATGGCAAAAATTGCAGCCTTAGCGTTTAACGTGTCAAATACAGTTTCTATCAAAATAATATCGACACCACCTTCGATTAACGCGTTACAGGCTTCGTAATAAGAATTATCTAAATCATCAAAGCTCACATTGCGAAAGCCAGGGTCATTAACATCCGGCGATATAGATGCTGTACGGTTGGTGGGGCCAATTACACCGGCAACAAAGCGTGGTTGACTTGGATCTTGCTCTAATACTGCATCTACGCATTCGCGAGCCAAGAGCGCACTTTGCCGGTTCATCTCAGCTACCAATGACGCCATGTTATAGTCAGCCATTGATATTGAATTGGCATTGAATGTATTAGTTTCAATGACATTTGCGCCAGCATGAAGGTAGTCAGTGTGAATCTGTCGAATGACTTCAGGCTGGCTCAGTGTAAGAAGATCGTTGTTACCTTTTAGATCAGTAGGCCAATCTTTGAAGCGATCCCCCCGATAATCTACTTCACTAAAGTTATGTTTTTGGATCATGGTGCCCATGGCACCGTCCAATATAAGAATTTGCTCTGAAAGTGCTTTGCGAAGCTGGGATTCAACAGAAGGAGCAGTTGAGCCATTAACTTTTGATTGATTCATCTCGAGTTATAACTTGGTTGGGTTGTGTTATCGGATAAATTTTCTGGCTATCTGTCAACAAATTACTGCTACGCAGCACTATCCAAAATCAAATCCACGAATTTTTCCTTTCCTTTCAATAAGCAGCCAACCTGCCACGCTAAGTCCGATTGATTCAACGTATAAAAATGAAATTCATCAACACCTTCTTGATGTAACGTTTGGCAGAGCTCGTAAGATTGTTGTATTGCTAATTGGTACAGGCTCTCTTTATCGCTATAACTATTAAACGATTCAATAAGCGCCTGTGGCACATTAGCACCACATTTTTCGCTGAAACTCACTACTTTTTGAATATCATGAATGGGTAGGATGCCGGGTACGATATCTTGTTTAATGCCTACAGCGGTTACCTTATCTCGCCACCGCAAGTAGCTATCAGCATTAAAAAAGAATTGAGTCAGCGCGCGTGTTGCACCTGCATCCAGCTTTTGTTGTAAGTAATACAAATCATCTTTTGCACTGGCGGCATCGGGATGTATTTCGGGATAAGCAGCGACGCTTATTTCGGTTACGCATTGATTATTCTCAGATTCACGTCCGATGAGCCGGACCAAATCCACGGCGTGTTTCATGTGGTTGTCAGCAACTGCTTGCCCTTCAGCTGCATCACCACGCAATGCGACAATATGCTCAATACCCTTGGCTCGTAGTCCGCTCAAGGTTTGGCTCATAGCAGCTTCGGTTTGCCCGCAGCACGTTAGATGCGCAGCAATAGGGACACCGGTTTTTTGTACTTCTGATAACAGCTCTAAGCTGGCAGACTGGTCGGTGCCTAGCGCGCCCCAGGTAATCGATACAAATTCTGGTGAGAGTGTCTCTAGCGTGCCCAGTGTTCGCCAGAATCGCTGCTGTTGTGCCGTACTACGAGGAGGAAAAAACTCAAATGATAATTTCATTTTAATCCTTGAGAATATACTGTTAAATATCAATGGCTTAAGCAATTTGCGAATATGCATATATATACATATAACGTAATCTTTATATGATAATGACGCATATATCGTTCCATTGCAACTGTCGATTTAATGACGCATACGAAGATAATATGACGAGTATTGGTTTTAGAGCAGTGAGGATCCGGTCGAGTCAGCTTATGGGTTGATAGCGCGTGATAGATCGTTCGCGCTCGGCGGTGTATTTTTTCTCACGATTAACAATGCAAAACCGGCTACCGATACTTTGTTACGAATCAATTCTCCTGATTCAACTGTCTTCATCGGTGAGACGGCCAGCTAATGGTTGCCGCCTTATTTCTAGCCTAGCCGTATAATAGAACCATGAATAAACAGTTATTAGATCGCGCTACTGAAGCCGCCAATCAAGCCTGCGATGCAGCAAGTCTAGAAATCGAACGGTTTTTAAATAGTGGCGATTGGTCGGTAAGCAATAAACCCGATAACACGCCTGTGACAGAAGTCGACGTAGCTGCCGAGCATGCCATTAGAAAAGTACTGCTGGCTACTGAGTTAGGTGCTGATTTTTATGGCGAGGAGACTGGGCGGCATTCAAAGGCTCAATCAGAACAGAATGATTTGTTGTGGTTAGTGGATCCAATTGATGGCACTAAAAGTTTTGTTCGACAATCACCGTTTTACTCTACGCAGGTTGCCTTACTGCAAGGAGATGAATTAGTCGTTGGTGTATCCAACGCTCCTGCCTATGGGGAGCGCCTAGTTGCGACTAAGGGGCAGGGTGTCCATTTAAACGGTAAAGCAGTTGAGTGTAATGCGGACGTTCAGTTAAATGATGCTTACCTTTCCACTGGCAATATAACAACTCTGGCTGCCGATACTCAGGGGTGGCTTGCCTTAGGTAAGTTAGTAGGCCAGGTCAAGCGCAGCCGAGGCTATGGCGATTTTTGTCACTATCATCAATTGTGCTGTGGTCATACTGATATCATTATCGAATCTGATGTCAATATATTAGATATTGCGGCCTTGTATGTAGGTGTTACCCAAGCAGGCGGTGTGATGACTGACCTTGAAGGCAATACCATAAATCAACAAACGACATCGGTCTTAGCAGCGGCTAACAAACCGTTACATGATGCAGTGTTAGCACTGTTTTCGGCATAGCGAAAGCTGTTAGGGCAATAATGCTCTAACAGCTTTGACTAACAAACTCTAAGGGTAACTCTAAGGGAAGTTCAAATACTGCACGTTGTTAATACTCGGGATTGCACGTAGTATCTCTAGATCCTCAGATGACACTGCTGCATCCACCTCAAGTAGGGCAATAGCATTGGCCTTGTCTTGATCTCTCCCTAAGTGCAAGTTAGCGATATTGATCCCTTTCGCGGCTGCAGCTGTACCGATTGCACCGATAACACCTGGCGTATCTTCGTTAGTGAAGTACAGCATGTGCTCTCCAAGTTCAGATTCTAGCGAGATTCCCTTTACATCGATAACGCGTGCCTTGTTGCCAATGAGCGTACCGGCAATGGTGCGCTGCATTTTTTCGGTTTCAACATCAACCGTTATACGACATTGATATTCGTCTTTACCGTCATTTTTTGCGTCCACAACTGTGATGTTTCTATTACGCGCTACTTCGCGAGCATTAACTGTATTAACGGTGGCAACGTGATGAGTCAGCAGAGATTTTAATACCTCCGTTGTCAATGGCTCAGTGTTGTAAGCCGCCACATCGCCGGCGTACGTCATGGTGAGTTTCTTTATCGGGTCATTAGTTAACTGGCCAACAAACGAGCCTAATTTGCCCGCTAAATCCAGATACGGTTTAAGTTGGCGGGCTTCTTCTGCACTTAGATTAGGTGCATTTAATGCATTGGTAATGGCGCCAGTAAGTAGGTAGTTACTCATTTGTTCGGCTACTTGCACAGCCACCTTTTCTTGAGCCTCAGAGGTTGATGCACCAAGATGAGGTGTGCATATCACGTTAGGCATACCAAATAATATATTCTCTTTAGCGGGTTCTTGCTCGTATACATCAAGTGCGGCACCACGAAGATGTCCAGACTCCAATGCAACCTTAAGCGCAAGCTCGTCAACTAAACCACCACGAGCACAATTGATTAGCATGCTACCTTTTTTCATTTTATTCAAAGCAGTCGCATTAATGATATTCGCTGTATCGGGTGTTTTAGGAACGTGTAGGGAGATGATATCGCTATTGGTCAGTAGTTCATCCAGCTCTAGCTTGGTAACGCCAAGTTGATCTGCGCGCTCTTCTGTTAAAAATGGATCGTAAGCCGACACTCTTAAACCCAAACCGAGCGCTTTTTGAGCAACGATTGAGCCGATATTACCCGCACCAATCAAGCCCAGTTGTTTACCGGTAACTTCCATACCCATGAATTTCGATTTTTCCCATTTGCCATCATGAGTAGATTGACTAGCCTGTGGAATATGCCGTGCAAGTGCCAACATCATAGCCATTGTGTGTTCAGCTGTAGTGATGGCATTGCCGAATGGCGTATTCATCACAACCACACCGTCCGCTGTGCAAGCGGGAACGTCCACATTGTCCACACCAATGCCGGCACGACCAACCACTTTAAGGCGGTTGGCTTTTTTCAATAGTTCTGGAGTTACGTTAGTCGATGAGCGTATCGCGAGACCATCAAAATCAGCAATGGTATCCATAAGTTCCTCAACTGATAGCTTCGATGACTGCACAACCTCAATACCGCGTTCCTCAAATACGCCAACGGCAAGAGAAGACATAGAGTCAGAAATTAATACGCGTGGCTTATCCATGTTGCACCTCGATGCTTAGGTCTGTAGATTCAAATTGTGTGTATGCCCAGTCAAGCCAAGCGGTTAGTGCTTCTATATCTGTACTGTCTACGGTCGCGCCACCCCAAACCCTGAAACCAGGCGGTGCACTGCGATAGTTCGCGATATCAAATGCAACGCCTTCATCTGCTAACCAGCCAACCATGGTTTTTACCGCAGCTTGGCGTTGTTCTGGGTTTAGCGCTTGAAAGCTTGCAGCTGTTATCTGCAAACACATAGAAGTGCTTGAACGAGTCTCAGCATCGGTTGCCAGCCAATCAATCCACCGACTATTATTGACCCAAGCATCCATTGCCTTAAAATTGGCAGACGAGCGAGCGTGAAGGGCGTTAAGGCCACCGATGCGCTCCGCCCAATCAAGAGCCGAATGCAAATCAGCCACAGCGAGCATGCTAGGAGTATTGATTGTCGCGCCTGAAAAGATGCCTTCGATCAATGCTTGTTTTTTTGTTAACGTAAATATTTTTGGAAGCGCTCTATGAGGTTGTTCCGACTCCAGTCGAGCAATGGCACGTGGGCTTAAAGCAAGCATGCCGTGTGCTCCCTCACCACCCAATGCTTTCTGCCAAGACCAAGTAAGCACATCTACCTTGTCATAATCAATTGGCATCGCATAGGCTGCTGATGTCGCATCACATAACGTTAATCCCTCACGATCGTCGGGAATCCAGTCTAGGTTAGGCACGCGAACACCGCTTGTGGTGCCGTTATAAACAAAGACAATATCATTTTGTTTTGAGGCAGCTCTCAGTTGCGGTAACTTGCCGTATTCAGCTTTATGAATATTGAGGCCAGGTAACTCTAGCGCCGCAAGATCTTTCGCCCAATCAGAGGAAAAGCTCTCCCAAACAAACGCATCTACCGCCTTAGAGCCGAGTAGGGACCACATGGCCATCTCGAACGCACCGGTATCAGAAGCCGGCACAATGCCCAGTTTCCAGTCAGCAGGCAAGTTTAAGAGTGCGGCCGATCGATCGATAGCAGATTTAAGATGAGCCTTTGGATTTGCCGCACGATGAGAACGGCCAAGATGTTGAGTATTGAGTGCAGAAATATCCCAGCCTGGATGCTTGCGACAGGGGCCAGAAGAGAAGCGAGCGTCAGCGGGACGCACGCGCGG
>CALJAA010000053.1 GCA_938028465.1 uncultured Granulosicoccaceae bacterium
GCATGGCGGGCAGATCTGGCCGTTTGGCATTTTAGTAAAAACCAAATACCCACAAATGGTAGGTTGGTTTGAAAGTGGCGACAAAGCTTTGTACGTATCACCTGGCGCTGGTACTTGGGGGCCGATCCTTAGGCTGGGCACGCGTTGTGAAATGACAGTAATTGACATAAAAGAAGCCTCAATAAAAGATTCAAAACAATAGCGATAGCGACGCCAGAGCATGCGGCCGTAGCATTCTCAACTTTGCATGGATCTTTAAACTCAACCTACAACAGCGATCAAGGCCATAGGCATTAACAGGGATGCCCAATACTGGGGTGAAGCAGGCTTGGGCTTGGCCTCTTTTTGAATCTTGGCTTTCACTACTGGTTTTGTCTTAGCTGTAACTTTGTCCATAGCGTTTCCCCTTGATTGGTATGAATCCATCCTAGCGCGTGGTACTGCGTCACATCCGGTAGTTTTACCCAGTTTCATGTAATCAGCTACCCAGTTACCCCTTTGAAATCGGTAAACTGGGATCAATATCTAAGTTCAATGAGCATCTAATGCAGCTGATTCGTGGCTTACAGCGATTCCAGAACCAAGCAGGTTGTGTTGCCACCATTGGCAATTTTGACGGCTTACACCTCGGCCATCAGCAGCTAGTCGATAGAATGTTGTCGGCCTCTAAACAACATGGGCTTCCCTCGACACTGATTAGCTTCAACCCACTACCTCACGAATTCTTCGCGCAAAGCAATGCTCCAGCACGCATTAATGGCTTCCGTGATCGATACCAAAGCGCTGCTGCACTGGGTATCGAACGTTACTTATTGCTTAATTTTGATCAAGCCATGGCTGATCTATCACCACAAACATTTATCGAAACCGTGTTTATCAACACACTCGGGGTTAAACACTTGGTGGTGGGCGATGACTTTCGATTCGGTCACCGACGCAAGGGGGATGTCACACATCTGCAACAGGCAGGCGAGAAACACGGCTTTACGGTTGAGCAGGTCGCCACCGTCACTCAGGGCACCGTACGAATATCCAGCAGCGAGATTCGGGCGCACCTAGCCAATGGTCGCTTGGATGAAGCCGCAGCCATGCTGGGCAGACCCTACACCATCAGTGGCCGAATCATTCACGGAGAGAAAGTGGGTAGGCAACTTGGCTTTGCCACCGCTAACGTGGCCCTAGGCAAGCATCGCCCCCCAACGAGGGGCGTTTTCGCTGTTCAGGCAGTGCACAAGGAAACCGGCAAGCAGTATCGGGCGGTTGCTAACTTAGGGGAGCGACCAACCATTGGAGGGCGAAAACTACTACTCGAGGTACATTGTCTGGATGAGAACCCCGATCTTTACGGCCAGCATCTGCAGGTTGAATTCATGCACTATCTGCGTGGCGAGCGTAAATTCGACTCACTTGACGACTTAAAACAAGCAATCGCCGCCGATGCCGATGCCGCCCGGCAAAAACTAGGCTGAAATTAGGGCTAAACACAGCTCAGCTGAATACATTCGGCTGGCTGTTTACGAACGAGTGCTGCCAAGCCGAATAAACACGCAAATAACAGCGAATCGCATACACTTATAGGTGTTGACTGACGAAAGCGGCTTTGCTTGTGACTGAATATAAAACTACCCTGAATCTGCCTAAGACGGATTTCCCGATGCGTGGCAATCTAGCCAAGCGAGAGCCTGAATGGCTAGCGAGCTGGGAGGCGGATGGCCTGTACCAACAAATTCGCGATTCTGCCAAGGGGCGGCCACAATTTATTTTGCACGATGGCCCTCCCTACGCTAACGGCGACCTTCACCTAGGCCATGTAGTCAATAAGGTTATCAAAGATCTTATTATCAAGAGTAAGCACCTCGCTGGATATGACGCACCCTATGTACCGGGCTGGGATTGTCACGGGCTGCCGATCGAGAATAAGGTTGAGTCAAAGATTGGTAAACCAGGCGGCAATATCAGCAACGCTGAATTTCGTCAGCACTGCCGCGATTACGCAGCAGAACAGATCGACAATCAGCGTACTGAATTTAAACGCTTAGGCGTGTTTGGCCAATGGGAAAAACCTTACTTAACGATGGACTTCAACAATGAAGCCAACATCGTTAGAGCCTTAGCGAAGATTATCGAACAAGGCCATATGTACAAAGGCGTAAAACCTGTGCATTGGAGTTGGGGCGCACACTCTGCACTAGCAGAAGCTGAAGTCGAGTACGAAGAAAAAACATCAACAACCATTGATGTGCGTTTTTCTCCACAAGACAAAAGCGACATGCTTACAGCGTTTGGCGCAGATGATGACGGCAGTGACATCAGCATTGTTATCTGGACAACGACACCTTGGACTATCCCAGGTAACTTGGCTGTGTGTGTCCATCCAGAGCTTGAGTACGCACTTGTTGCGGTAAACGGCGAGCGTTTGGTTGTAGCCCACGATATGGTTGATGCCATCATGGAGCGCTACGGCTTTGAAGGCCATAGCATCGTAGCCATTACTAAAGGTCAAGCACTAGAAAACATCAAGTTGCAACATCCTATTTATGATCGCACCTCTCTATTAGTACTTGGTGATCACGTTACGACCGAAGCCGGTACTGGCTGTGTACACACGGCACCTGACCATGGCGTAGATGATTTCTACACTGGTAAGCGTTACAACCTAGAGTTGCTAGATCCAGTGGATGACAACGGTTTGTTTAGAAAAAACGTTGAGTTATTCGCGGGCCAACACGTGATGAAGGTTGATAAGCCCTTGCTTGAAGAATTAACTAACCGCAATCGCTTGGTACACAGCAGCAAGATTAAGCACAGCTATCCATTTTGCTGGCGCACCAAAACACCCATTATTTTTCGTGCTACGCCGCAGTGGTTTATCAGCATGGAAGATAAAAATCTCCGCCAAGATACACTGGCTGAAATCAAGAAGGTCAAGTGGGTCCCCGAGTGGGGCGAATCACGTATCGAAGGTATGATTGCCAGCCGCCCAGATTGGTGTGTGTCACGCCAGCGCTTTTGGGGGGTGCCACTAACGCTATTTATCCACAAAGAAACCAGCGAGCTACATCCCGATACCGTCGCCGTGATGGAGAAGGTAGCCGTAGCGATCGAAAAAGACGGCATCCAAGCTTGGTTTGATATTGATGCAAAAGAGCTATTGGGTGCAGACGCCGATCAATACAACAAGGTTACTGACGTACTGGATGTATGGTTTGATTCAGGCTCGTCGTTTTTTCATGTGTTGCAACAAGATGACCAACTGACTTACCCTGCCGACATGTACCTTGAAGGCTCTGATCAGCATCGTGGTTGGTTTCACTCTTCGATCCTCACCAGTGTGGCAACTAATCGCATCGCGCCTTATAAGCAAGTGTTAACGCATGGCTTTGTGGTGGACGACAAAGGCCGCAAGATGTCTAAAAGTATTGGCAACGTCATTAAGCCGCAAGACTTAATGAAAACCATGGGCGCCGACATTGTGCGTTTGTGGGTTTGCTCTGCAGACTACAGCGGCGAAATGTCAGTATCAAAAGAGATCCTGGCACGTATGGCGGATTCGTATCGTCGTATTCGTAATACCGCTCGTTACCTATTAAGCGCAACTAACGACTTCAACCCACAAACTGATCGTGTTAGCTTTGACGATATGCTATCGATTGATCGCTGGGCAGTTGATCGCGCATTGCAAGCTCAGCAGGATATAAAAGAATCCTACGATGCCTATCAGTTTCACGCGGTGTACCAACGCATCCATAATTTTTGTGGTGTAGAGATGAGTAGCTTTTATCTCGACATCATCAAGGATCGCCAATACACCATGCCTGCAGATAGCCGCGGCAGACGTTCAGCGCAAACCGCAATGTATTTAATCACTGAAGCCTTGGTACGTTGGATTGCTCCAGCACTGACCTTCACTAGTCAGGAAATTTGGGAGAACATGCCGGGGCAACGCGGCAAGATGGTTTTCACTGAATTATATTTTGAAGGCCTTGAAGCAATGGAGCCAAGCATCAAACCATCAAAGAGCGATTGGGATACCGTTGTAGAAGTACGCAACACCGTCACTAAATCACTTGAAACCCTGCGCGCCGATGGCGTGATTGGTGGCGGCCTAGATGCTAACGTGACCTTGTATTGTGATGAAAAACTCAAAGGTATCCTGAGTGAACTAGGCGATGAACTCCGCTTTGTATTCATTACATCAGATGCCCGTGTTGCACCCTTAAGTGAAAAGCCAGACTCCGCAGAAGTGATCAAGGTACTTGATGCCAAGATTGCGATCACGGCAGAACAATCAACAGCCGAGAAATGCGAACGCTGCTGGCACCGACGTGAAGATATCGGTACTGACAGCACACACCCCACTCTCTGTGCTCGCTGCACTGGCAACATTTCGGGTAAAAGCGAAATTCGCCAATACGCCTAAGCTATGAAACTTATTTACACAGCCATTGTTCTGATCTCTGTTGTATTAGATCAGATAACAAAGATAGCCGTTAGCCGCTCGCTTGAGATGTACGAGCAAATACCGGTGTTTCCCTTCTTCAACATAACGCTTGCCCATAACTACGGCGCCGCATTTAGTATGTTTAACGTACCAGATGGCGGTCAGCGTTGGATTCTAACCGGCATCAGTGCGGTAGTAAGCATTGCTCTAATCGTTTGGCTCTGGCGTTTAACTCGGGAAGAAAAATGGCTTGGTATCGCCTTGTCGCTAATACTCGGTGGCGCTATTGGCAACCTTATCGATCGTGCAATGCAAGGTTATGTTGTTGACTTCATCCAGGTTTTTTACAAAGACTGGTACTTCCCGTCTTTCAATATTGCTGACTCCGCTATTTTTTGTGGCACCGTGTTATTACTGGGGCTTACTATTTTTGAAAAGCCTGCCGATGCACCGACCGACAAACCGGCTTAGCGTAAAGGATCCCCATGCAAATATTATTGGCTAACCCACGTGGCTTTTGTGCTGGAGTTGACCGGGCTATCGAAATTGTTGAACGTGCCCTCGAAATCCACGGCGCACCGATTTACGTGCGACACGAAGTGGTACACAACAAGTATGTGGTTGACGAGCTTAAAGCCAAAGGCGCCGTATTTGTTGAAGAGCTGGATGATGTACCTGACAACACCATCGTCATATTCAGCGCTCATGGCGTATCCAAACTAGTTGAAGACACAGCCAATCAACGCGGCCTCCAAGTGTTCGATGCAACCTGCCCGCTTGTTACCAAAGTTCATCTAGAAGTTATTAAGTACGCCAAAGAAGGCCGCGAAGTTATTCTCATCGGCCATGCAGGCCACCCAGAGGTTGAAGGCACCATGGGGCGCTATGACACTAGCAAAGGTGGTCGCATCATATTGGTTGAGCAAGCGAGTGATGTCGCCACGCTTGAAATTGGTAATCCTGAACAGCTTGCCTTTGTATCGCAAACCACACTGTCAGTTGATGACACTCAAGATGTGATCAATGCTTTACGGAAACGTTTCCCCAGCATCGCAGCGCCTCGAAAAGATGATATCTGTTACGCAACACAAAACCGTCAGGACGCCGTTAAAAACCTGTGCGGCGAGATCGATTTACTGCTTGTCGTGGGCGCTGCAAACAGTTCCAACTCTAATCGCCTTCGAGAGCTTGGTGAGCGCGCAGGCGTACAATCAAAGCTAATAACTCGCGCAGCTGATATTAAAAGTGAATGGTTAGAGAACTGCAAAAAAGTGGGCGTGACCGCAGGCGCTTCTGCGCCAGAGATATTAGTACAAGAAGTCATCGAGAAACTAAAAAGCGCCGGTGGGACCGGCGCTACAGAGTATGATGGTGTTAGAGAAACCGTATCGTTCTCGATCCCTAAAACCTTACAACGGATGGATCGCCCCGATCCGTCGTAATAGCTAAGCCCGCGCGCTTAGCCAACTTAATTAACTAGCTTTAAGCAAAGCCTGTACAGATATCAATTTTGTTGTTGCTGCTTTGATAATATCAGCAGGTGACTTTAAATCGATACCTGCAGACTGAAAGCGTCGAGCCAACAACAAATTATCAGCACTTGGTATTGAGCTATGCTCGCCATCAGGCATTTCTGATTGAATAATCAATAATGATGCTGTAACCAGGTCTGCGTAGTTAATCTCGCCATTATGATTACGATACCAATCGCGCGATGTATGAGCCGCCTCAACAAACTCCTCAGGAAAATCCCAGCTACTTAGAATCCAGCCGCTTAGGATGGTCCGTAAGTTAACCACAACTTCAGAGAGTTTCGCTTCGTCTTTAAATTGCGCTTCGTGCTTATTAGCATAACCAAGTATCGCTAATTCGCCGATATCACAAGTCATTGCCACGAGCATTGCGATCTCTGGCTTTAAATCAGGTATATCTCTAGCCAGCACCTGAACAATGGCTGCCGATAACACAGCACGTTGTACGTATCGACGCATACGAAATTCGATTGCAGTGTTAGCAGGTGCAATTTTATTAACTCCCAGTAACTCTTCAATGTTAGCTTGAGTTTCCTCAACACCCAACCTTGAGATTGCACCGCGAATACTCGAAATGGAATCACCATTGGCTGATTCTGCTTTATTAGCAAGCCTTACGATATGTGCCGATAGGCCTGGATCAGACTGAATGATGTCAGACAGCTCTGGAATGCCTGCCACAGTTTTGTATGTTGTGAGTATCTTCGCTGCTGCATCGCCATAACTGCCGAGCTCCAGTTTATTGGCTTTAATGTCAGCGTGAATAGCGTCGAACAATAGATTATCAAGTGGGGTAACTTGCACATCAATAACGCTTATGGCATTTTTCTGCTGATCGCGAAGTAATATGTCGAGCTGCTCTCGACCAAATTTAACTATTTTGGCAACAGACGTAGTTTTTACAGATTGATACTCAGTTTTATCCAAAAATAACGGTTGTAAGGCCTCTTTAGAACGCGCTGTGATCTGACCAACTTCGTCTTTACCATTATATAAAGAGATGTTGCCTTCGATCAGATACATTAGCCAGCGATTCGCACCTTCTGGTTTAACAATATCGTTACGTTGTACGTGCACGACACTGGCCGACTTACAAAGCGCAGCTCTGTTGACAGCATTGAGTTCGCTGACGGGCATGACGGCGCTCGCCGCTGCTAACAGCAGTGCGCTATTCTCATCAGTTTTTGGTACTGACGTATTTGATTCGCTTTTAAACACCGTAGTCGCCTATCCTTATCCGTAATTTTTGTTGCTTGTTGAGTTTAAGCCAACCCTGGCTTCACGGCGCGTCCCTGCGCCGCTTGGTTTTACAATTCGTCAGTACAGCTACCACTTTGACCATACGGGCTCAAGAAGTTAGGTGGGCTGCTGGTTGTATCCGAAGCACGCTCTGCAGGCATGAGTAGGTTCATAACAAATGAATCTTCTGATTCTGCACCCAATGCTTGCGCTCGTGCCGTAATGCGCACCGTAGACCACATAGCGTTACTAGCAGGGTAAATCAACTCAAAGTAACCAGAGCCCCTGTTATCCGTGGTCAATGAACTGCCAACCAACGTTGTGAGTGCTGGGTCAATAGTTGGAGCTAATAGGGCTGGATCTTGTGGATCTAGTTCGTTGTTGTTATTGGTATCTTCATTCTCGTCAAGAATACGATTTTGATTAACGTCTTCACTCACGCAGGTGGCAGATATAGATGGACGCCATGCAGCAGCAGACCAGCTAGCCGTACCATCGTATGGAAAACCAGCATTGTCTACGAGTAGCATATTACCTTTGTAGTATTCCATCGGTTCAATAGATACCTCAACCGTCGCATCCTGTAGTGGCGTACCACTACCATCAGCAACCTGCACTACAAACGGTACAGCGTACTGAGTTCTGTTTGCACGCTCTTCTAGGAAGTTAGAAGTACCAATTGTGATATTTAAAACACGCTCTACAACGGTCAAGTTAACCGTGTCAGCAACTGCAACAGCTGAACTTGATACTTCTGCTGCAATTAATATTTCGTTAAAAACTGTTGCTTGATCACCTGCCGTAAACGTAACATTTGCTAAGCCAGCGCTGTTAGTAATAGCAGAAGCAGGGTTCAATTGGCCACCTTTTAAGTCAGCACTAGTAAACGTGACTTCTTGGTTTTTAACTGGGTTACCGTTTGCATCAGTTACCACCGCTACAATCGTGCTCGTGTCTTTAGTGTGAACTCGCGATGATGATGTTTCAAGTGCGAGTACTGCAGGAGTAGTTGCAACAAATTCAACTTCAATTTGTGTAGCTGGATCGCCATCTAAGTCATCTTCAACAGTGATGGTCGCAGGGCCGGCACTGCTAGAAGTAATGGTAATAACTGCTTCACCTTGTCCGTTAGTTGTAACAAGAGCAGGCGTTAAAAGCTGACCCGCAGTCAGTGAGAACCGTAAATCTCTGCCGGCAACAGGCACACCATTGCTTTCCCAAGTAACGACAATGTCGTTAACTGACCCAACAGAGTACTCAGAATTGGTCACTTCTTCAGTAATGGTCAGAATATCTTCCGCAACATTAAATGAATGCATTCCAATAACAGAACCACCCAATGCCGAAACACTGATGGTGTCGTCGCCGGAGCTACTAGACACAACAACAGTTGCTCGACCAGACGAATCTGTAACAACAGTCGCAGGTGTGATGATGTTGTTGGCTAATGAACTTAGTGTGAGTATGTGATTGGAGATTGGTTGTAGGTTGCCGGCTTTAAGAGTAAATGTAAGCTCCGCATCATCACCTAGTACCAAAGCACTTGGGCCTGCAACATCCATTGTACTGCCACTGGCTTGTATCAATACCGAACCCGTACTAGCACCCGCTGCAACGGTAACAGTGATGTCCTGGTTTTGGTAATCCTGAGCTAATGCAAGAGTTGCCGTTGCCTCACCATTCTCGTCAGTTACTGTGCTAATCGCTTGTAAAACACCACCGGTAGAACTAATAACCACTGCTTCATCAGCAACAGCTTGATTAAGTTCGTTGGTTACCAATGCAGTGATAACCGCTACATCACTACCACCTGTGGGGATATGATTGCGATCACTGATCACGCGAACATTAAGCGAAGCCTCTACAGCAGCGCCTTGACCGGGTGTACCACCAACTACCTGACCTGTGCCAGTTAATGATGGAGTACCGGTAGAAGCATTTACTTCTGAGTCACCCTCTGTACGTTTACCACAAGCACTTAAGGCTAGCGAAGCTACCATTAATGCGATGCCGATCTTTTTCATGTCCATCATCCTCGATTCAATTCTCTTAGCCACAACCATCAGTCCTAGCGGAAACCGCCAAAGTAGTATTGAAATCCAATGCCGGCTGTGGTGATCTCACCGTCGTCGCCAAAGCGCAAAAAGTGTAAGTTAAGTGCAGTTGTTTCATTACCGAAAAGATTCACACCGAAACCGAGTGCATTCTCAGAGCCTGAGTTACCACCATCTGTGTCTACTCGCACTTGCCCACCAAGTATGTAGATACCTGCCCGATCCCAGCGGTAGCCGAGTCTTAGCATTGCGGCTTGGTAGGTAAAAACTGGATCACTGAGAACACTACTGGCTTGATCGGAGGCAGAACCAATTTCAAGTTCAATACCAACGAAATCGAGCAACTGAAAACCCAAAGTACCGGTGACCGTGCCCATGCTTTCGTCATCACCGACTAGCTGTTCCATACTGCTGTCAGCAAAACCGAAGCCGTAATACATTTTGGCTGGAGCCGCAGCTTGTGCTGAGCTTGCCATCATGCCTAGGCTCAGCATTAATCCGCCGAGTAGCTTTTTCATCAGTAAATCTCCCATTCATTTCGCTGCCGCATCACTGCGTCAACGCTAAAATTGTGACAATCCGTCATTTTCCGTTTTGGCGAGCGAATAGATCTGCGCGCCGAATAACGGTTGCATTGTGGAAATGTCGGCCACTTGGCGAATTCCTTAAGAAATGACCAACAGTCGTCATAGCCAACTAGTTCACATAACCGAACGAACCTTGAAATGCGTATGATGTGAGTTCACATTGAAATAACCCAATGGCAACCCACGTGGCGCACAAGTGAACATCACCCAATACAAGTCAAACGCTCGCAAAAATAGACCGCTTCCAGTGAAATTGCTGGTGTTGGCGATCAGTTTCTGGTTGTTTGCGTGCAGCAACCATGCCGAGCTGGACGGTCCTGCCCCATCAATTGTGTTTAAAACGCTCTCAGGAGACGCGATAGAGTTACGCAGCGTCGAAAAACCGATGCTTGTCAATTTTTGGTCAACCAGCTGCGGTATTTGTTTGTCGGAGATGCCCGAACTAACCGCTCTCTATAACGAGTACAAAGAGAAAGGCGTTGAGATGGTGATGGTAGCCGGGCCCTACGACCGACCAAACGAGGTGCTTGAAATGGCGGAAGCCAACAAATGGCCGTTTCCTGTAGCACTCGATGTGAACGGCAAAGTGGATGCCGCTTTTGGCAATATTAAAGGCACCCCAACGCGGTTTATCATTAACGCAGAAGGCCAGCTAGTGGCCCGAATGGTAGGCAGAGCTGACTTGCCTAAACTCAAAAAACAACTCGATAAGCTTATCTAACATCAACTGCCATGCTCTGGGTCAAAACCTTTCATATCGTTTTTGTTATTAGCTGGTTTGCCACGCTGTTTTATTTGCCGCGCTTATTTGTTTATCACGCAATGCCCAGCTCGCAGGATAAAAACACGCTCGATACACTTACCCTGATGGAGAGCAAACTACTTAAGATGAGTTATGTGGCTTCAGTGTTAGCGCTGTTTTTTGGCACATGGTTAGTTGTGCAGTGGTTGCCAAGCTTCATGACGCTTGCTTGGATGCAACTCAAACTTCTGGCAGTACTGCTAGTTATTTTTTATCACATCTATTGCATCGTCATAGCCAGACGATTTGCCGAAGGGCGTAACCAGCGAAGCCATATCTGGTATCGCTGGTTTAATGAAGTACCGGTTATCTTTTTGATTGTTATAGTGGCGATGGTTGTTGTGAGGCCGTTTTAACACGTGCCATCCTACGTAACCTCAGTCATCCATGCGTAACATCAGGTCATCCCCACGAAGGTGGGGATCCCGGCAATGACGTGAGCCTTATTGCTTACCCAGCATCAACACTTTGCTTTAAAAACGGCTGCAGTTCTGTTAACGCCTTTTTATAAACATTGCGCTTAAAAAAGATCACCTCTTTACTAGGCTGCCAATAGTCAATCCAGCGCCACTGATCAAACTCAGGCTTATCAGAGTCATTGAGATTGAAATTAGATTCATCACTGGTTAGCTTGAGCATAAACCAAATTTGCTTTTGGCCAATGCACATTGGGCTTTGATTACGCCGCACGTATCGTTTAGGCAAACGATACTTCAACCAATCCTTGGTAGAACCAAGCACTGTTACATCAGTGGGGGCTAAGCCTGTCTCTTCTTGTAGCTCTCGGTACATTGCTACTTCAGGGGTTTCAGATTTATCCATCCCCCCTTGTGGAAACTGCCAGGCATCTTGCCCCACACGACGGGCCCAAAATAACTTGCCATCATCATTAGTTAGGATAATGCCAACATTGAGCCGGAAACCGTCATCATCAATCATGGGACCTATCCGGAAACATTTTAACTACCCTGATTCTTTCAAAAATTGGCGCTACTGGCAAATGTTACCCACTAATATGCAAGCAAAGTGGGTCAGGTTTTGGGCAGAGTCACGCCACGTTGGCCCTGATACTTGCCTCCTCGGTCCGCATAGGAGGTTTCACATACTTCATCGCTTTCCAGAAAGAGCATCTGCGCCACACCTTCATTGGCATAGATCTTTGCCGGTAACGGCGTGGTGTTAGAGAATTCGAGCGTCACGTGCCCTTCCCATTCTGGCTCCAACGGCGTTACGTTAACAATGATGCCGCATCGCGCGTAGGTGCTCTTGCCCAAGCAAATAGTCAGTACATTTCGCGGAATCCGGAAGTACTCAACGGTACGTGCGAGCGCGAATGAATTGGGTGGAATGATGCAGGTGTCAGCCTTAACATCAACAAAACTGCCCGAGTCGAAGTCTTTTGGATCCACCACGGCATGATTAATATTGGTGAAGATCTTAAATTCGTCTGCACAACGCACATCATAGCCATAGCTTGACGTGCCATAAGAAACGATTCGTTCGTCCTTGGCATCGGTGCGTACCTGCCCAGCTTCAAACGGCTCGATCATTTTGGTTGATTCGGCCATTCGCCGAATCCATTTATCTGATTTGATGCTCATGATATTTTACGCGTTGGTATCTTATGTCGTCGTTGTATTGCCAAAGCACTAGGTGTTTTGAATAACGATGTTTGGAAACTTACTGCTGTAATCTTTGGCCTTAGTTGATAGTCGCGCTGCCGTTTTACGGGCAATTTCGCGATACATATCAGTGGCTGTACAGTCAGGCTCCGCTACGACCGTTGGTTTACCACTATCAGCCTGCATCCGAATGTTGAGCTGAAGCGGCAGTTTGCCCAATAAACTGACATCAGACTCGCTAGCCATCTGCTGGCCGCCGCCTTCTCCAAATATGGGTTCTACATGGCCACACGAGCTACACACGTGCGTAGACATGTTTTCAACGATTCCCAAAATAGGGATATCAACCTTCTCAAACATCTTTAAACCTTTGCGCGCATCCAGCAATGCGATGTCTTGAGGGGTGGTGACAATAATCGCTCCGCTGACAGGCACTTTTTGAGCAAGCGTTAGCTGCGTGTCGCCAGTACCCGGTGGCATATCGATGATCAAGTAATCAAGATCGCGCCAGCGCGTATCATTAAGGAGTTGCTCCAATGCCTGAGTGACCATTGGCCCACGCCAGATCATCGGAGTTTCTTCGTCAATCAAAAAGCCAATCGACATGCATTGCACGCCGTAGTTTTCCATTGGCTCCAAGCTTTTACCATCTTCGGATTCGGGCTGGCCAGCCAAACCCATCATGCGCGGCTGGCTCGGCCCGTATATATCCGCATCGAGTAAGCCCACGGTGGCACCTTCAGCAGCTAACGCTAAGGCCAAATTAACGGATGTGGTCGATTTACCCACTCCACCTTTGCCCGAAGCAACGGCAATAATGTTTTTGACGTTTTCGAGTCGCTTCACACCTTGTTGCACCGAATGCGCAATAACCTTATGGCCGATATCGAACGATGGCGCCGACCCGGGTGCCGCCGACTCAACTAAGGCGGATAATTGCTGTGACAGCTCTTCTTTATAGCGAGCACAGGGGTACGGTAGGGTGATCTTGATTGCCGCTGAATTTCCATTGATTTCAATGGCATCGATAGCCTTGGCGGCACTGAGTGTAGAATCCATATGCGGATCCTTAAACTGATCAAGCGCTGCTTGGATTATCTCGCGCGTTAATTCGGACATCGGGGTACGTGGCTCCTAAACGAATGGCTGCTAGACTACAAAACCTAACAAGCGATCATACACTTAAGCGCGAATTTACGCCGCGCTAAACCGGCTAAGACACATGAACCGAGAAATTCTGGTTACCAGCGCACTGCCCTACGCCAATGGGCCATTACACCTGGGCCACCTGCTTGAATACGTTCAAACCGATATATGGGTTCGTTATCAGCGCCTGTCGGGCAATAAATGCCAGTGGGTTTGGGCTGATGACGCTCATGGCACACCCATTATGCTGCGCGCGCAGGCTGAAGGCATTACCCCACTTGAGCTGATAGATCGCATGAAGCTTGAGCACGAACGCGATATCGCTGGTTTTTTGCTGTCGCCGGATAATTTCCACACGACCCATTCTGAAGAAAACCGCGAAATGGCTGAGCTGGTTTATACCCGGCTGCGCGACGCTGGGCTGATCATCAAGCGAACAATCAAACAGTTATACGACGCTAAGGCAGAAATGTTTCTGTCAGATCGCTTTGTTAAGGGTATCTGCCCTAACTGCGGCGAGCCTGATCAGTACGGCGATAATTGTGAAAAGTGTAGTGCAACCTATGATGCAACCGAGCTCAAATCACCTGTCTCAGAAGTTAGCGGCACGACCCCTGAAATACGCGATTCGGAGCAGCACTTCTTTGCGCTGTCTAGCTATCAAAAAATGCTGGTGGAATTTACACAAAGCGACGCCGTGCAGGATGAAGTAGCTAACAAACTAAAAGAGTGGCTCGAAGGTGAATTGCAAGATTGGGACATCTCACGTAATGCACCCTATTGGGGTTTTGAGATTCCCGATGCGCCAGGTAAATATTTTTATGTTTGGCTAGATGCGCCGATTGCCTATATCGCCAGCCACAAGCATTTAGCTGCGCGCACAGGTGAAGATTTTATGGAAGCGTGGAAGCCCGATTCAGAGGTTGAGCTTTATCACTTCATTGGCAAGGACATCACTAACTTTCATTGTTTGTTTTGGCCAGCCATGCTTGAAGGCGCAGGTTTTAGAAAACCCACGGGCATTTTTTGCCATGGCTTTTTAATGGTTGATGGCGCCAAGATGTCGAAGTCGCGCGGCACGGCAATAACTGTTGAAACTTACTTAAAGCACTTACCACCTGAGTATCTGCGTTATTACTTTGCTGCAAAGCTCACTAGTGGTGTAGTGGATATGAACTTAAACCTAGAGGATTTTGTTACCCGGGTTAATGCTGACTTGGTTGGCAAGGTGGTCAATATCGCTAGCCGATGCGCAGGCTTTATCAGTAAACAATTTGATGGGCAGCTCAGCACCACTTACCCTGAAGCACTACGCAAAGACTACGATAATTTTGTTTCTGCCCGCAGCATCATTTCAGAGCATTATGAAACCCGCGAGTATGGCAAAGCCATGCGCGAGATCATGTTGTTAGCAGAACATGCCAACACCTATATCAATGATGCGGAACCTTGGGTCAAGATTAAGGAAGAAGGTAAGCGCGATGAAGTACAAGCGATTTGCAGTGTTGGGCTAAACTACTTCCGTGTCATCATGACGTATCTTGCTCCCGTGTTACCTGAGCTAGCTGAAAAGACTGAGAGCTTCTTAAACACCAAGTTATCCATGACTGCTATCGATGAGCCACTCATCGCCCACGGCATTGAAAAATTTAAACCAATGATGACTCGCATCGAGCCTGCCATGATTGAAAAAATTATTGAAGAGACAAAAGAGGCCGCCGCAGATTCTGCTGCTGTCGCTACTGGAAGCAACCCAAGTGTCGAATCAATCAAAGATGAAATCGACATTAGCGTTATTGAGAAGCTCGATTTGCGAATCGCTACTATTGTCGATGCGAAAGCCGTTGAAGGTGCTGACAAGTTAGTCGAACTCACACTCGACATTGGCCTAGAACAACGCACCGTGTTTGCGGGGATCAAAGCTGCTTACAAACCTGAGGAACTAGTCGGGCGTAAAACTGTGATGGTTGCAAACCTTAAGCCCCGCAAGATGCGCTTTGGTTTGTCATCGGGCATGGTGCTAGCAGCGGGGCCTGGAGGCGACAACTTATTTTTACTAACACCTGATGATGGCGCCGAACCTGGCATGCGGGTTAAGTAAGCTTAGTTGCCAGGGTGAGCGAACTCATACTGATCGTACTAGGGGCCGCCCTAGTGAATAATTTTGTACTGGTGCAGTTTTTAGGCCTATGCCCGTTTATGGGCGTATCAAGGCAACTCAGCAGTGCTGTCGGTATGGGTGTCGCTACCACATTTGTTTTAACGCTTGCCTCAACCTTAAGTTTTTTGATCGACCACTGGTTGTTACAGCCGTTTGAGCTTGAGTTTTTGCGCACCATTAGCTTTATTCTGATTATTGCAACGGTGGTGCAATTTACTGAAGTGGTGATTCGTAAGCGCAGCCCACTATTACATCAAATGCTAGGCATCTATTTGCCACTAATCACCACTAACTGCGCAGTGCTTGGCATGGCGCTACTCAGTTCGCGCCAGTTTGATACCTTACTCGAGGCCATTGTCTATGGCTTGGCTGCAGCAGCTGGCTTTGTCTTTGTACTCATTGTTTTTGCTAGTTTGCGAGTGCGCTTAGAAACTGCTGATGTGCCTGAATCGGTTAGCGGTGCACCCATTGCATTAGTTACCGCTGGCATAATGTCCCTAGCATTCATGGGCTTTGCCGGCCTCGATCGCGGCATCTGATGTTGCCCTTGATAGCAAGCTTTATTGCCATCGTCGTCGGATTCTATGGGGTTGGCGCTGCATTGCAGTGGTTGGCAAAACCATCCAAACAAGGCGACAACAAGGTTGAGGAATTAATCGATAGCGTTAATGCTTTGTTGCCACAAACACAATGTGCGCAGTGCGGGTTTCCTGGATGCAGGCCTTACGCGGAAGCCATTATCAACAAACAACAAGCCATCAACCAATGCCCACCAGGTGGTGATGCCACTATAACGGAGCTAGCACAGCTGTTGGGCGTAGAAGCCATACCACTTGACAACAGCTTGATGCCTCACAAGGCTCCACAGGTGGCTTTTATCCAAGAAGAAAATTGCATTGGCTGTGTGTTGTGTATTCAAGCCTGCCCAGTGGATGCAATAGTAGGTGCGAATCGCTTTATGCACACGGTAATAGCCGATGAATGCACTGGCTGTGAACTCTGCCTACCACCTTGCCCAGTCGACTGTATCGAGCTTAGGGCGATCGATTAATTGCGTCTAAGCAACCACTTCTTACTTCTTGATGAAAGGTTTAAGCCATCCCGCAATAGTTTCTCGCATAGCAATCAAACCGATAGCAATAAATGCAATAGCAAACACAGCCAAGGGTAGATGCTGAAACGCAATTAGCAAAGCAAGCATCGCTGCGATAAGCGCACCCACCTCAGCATCTGACTTTTCCTTTTTGATTCCAAACTGGCTAACACAGCGCTTTTTAACGTCAGTCACTTCGGTTTGATATTGTTCTAGTTCGCCCGCTGCAACTTCATTAGTTAATGGCTTAACCGTCATTCTGAAATGTAAGTTATTTCCATCAACAGACGTCACATCTTTATATTCAAACCATTTGGTGGACTTACTAAACTTGTCTTCATCTACAGAGGGCTTGTACGGATACATAACGTGTATGTGATGATTCAGCTCTCCATCCAATGTGATTTCTTGTGCGAACTTTTGATCTTCAACAATTTCAAGCTGTTCAGCGAATGATGTATAGATCTGCATATTGTCATTCTCGATTTCACCATCATCGAGTATCAACGCATATTTTTCAATGGTATTAACATAGTTGGTTTCCAGACAATCATGCTCAACAACGATGCCATCAATACATTTAAGTGATGCATTGATGTGTTCCTTGGCATAGCTTTCGAATTCATCTTGATACTGCGAGCGCTCGCGCGAAGAAAAGTAAGAGCGCATATTATCTGCTCGCTCACCATGAAATACTCGCTCAATCGTTAATGTAGGCGCATCCACGTCGCGCAGATCAACAATATGCTTAAGCTTAAAGAGATCAGCCACGTCAGGTTTGGGCAAAGCTTCTAGCCTTCCATTTGTGGGCGACAATACTAATGCCTGGCCATATTCGAGCTTGGTACGATTAGCCAAGGTGCCACCCTGCTTCTGCAGAGTTGGATCAACAAAGAGTACAGCACCGTCAAACTCAAAGCGCACCACCATATGATCAAACATAAACGGGCTTGGATCCATACGACTAACTTCGTTTGTTAATCGCGTGTTAACTAATACCAACTGCGCATCTATATCAAGCTTCGCTAACAAGGCTCGCAGCAAATTGGATTTATCTTTGCAGTCACCGGAGCGCTTTTTTAGAGTTTTTGCGGGCGACTTAGGCGTATGCGAATAAATACCATCCGACTCACCTCGGTAACGAACTGAATTTTGCACAAAGTCGATCACTGCGCGCACGGTGGCTTCACTGCGATCTTGCCAATCGATACCTTCAATATCACTCAGGGTAATGTCATCTTCCCACACCCCTTGCGTGCCATAGTAGTTATATAGGTATTCTGATATACCCTGCCAGCTTGATTCGCTTGTTACAAAATAAATAGGCGGCCAAAACCAGAGAGGCACTCCGGGCGTATTCTCTCGCATTGGCAAATTATTCCACTCGCGCGAAAGGCTACCGCCTGCCAATATTGATTCCCGCCTATCGACTTCCTG
>CALJAA010000054.1 GCA_938028465.1 uncultured Granulosicoccaceae bacterium
TGCAGCCGCATTGATGCCACTATTGCAGGTTGTGCCCATCTGCAAACTGGATAGGGTTTAAAGTATTGTTCAGTGATATACCATCGTTTACCCAAATCGGTATATAAAGCCGCTTCGTTTTTAGCTTCCATCGTTATAGCTGGCGCGCCAGTAAAACCAGATTGCGCCAAGTACGCAGCAGACACACCCGCCATCGCCCCCCAACCTGATCCATCCTTGAGCATAGTTGGATGATCAATGCATCGCATCATCTGACTACGCGGCCCGTGGTATTCAGCAATACCTAGTGCTTCGCGTGTTTGCTGTTCATCTAGTTTTAAAATTCGCGAGCCAATTGCCGCCGCTGCTAACGCAACCCAAGCACCCGAAGTATGATAATCAGGCACACTCCCATGCAATGCGATACCTGCACGAGTCGCGATTTCATAACCAATAACAATACAAGTAAGCAGCTCTTCCTCTGTTACATCTTTAGCTGTTGTTTCGTTATCTAGAAATGCCAACACAGCCGGCAGTACGCCACAGCCTGCATGCCCCTTTGTGGGTTTGGAACCATCGTGTGCATCGATGGAATCGATGGTCATGCCATTTGATAACGCCGCACCACTTGGGCTGCACCTTCTACCATCAAATAATAAACGCGCCCCATTCCTGGCACTGCCCGAAGCAAAGTGTTGAACGGCATGATCGCTAATGATTCGAGAGAGTTTTGTTTGCGTACCGCTAGCCGCGACAGCAAGTAAATCTAGCAAGCACTGCTTAGCCATGGCCTGCGGCTCATTAGGTATGGCAGACCATGTTAAGGAATGGATAAAACTAATCGTAGTATCGCTCATTAAGCGTGCACGGAAATCCGCTTCGACTAAGCCACCATTCTTCAATCAATGGGCCTGTATAGATATAACAAATGGGACATTTTATGTAATAATTGGGCATGACTGCACGACACGTAGCGTTTTGCCTTTGCCCCGGCCTGCCTCTATTCGGGCTGGTCTCTATGTTGGAAGTATTTCGTCATGCAAACCGTTTATCTGGAGCCGAAGCCTATACCTGGTCGTTTTTAACAGAAGCGGACGACATCATTCTTGATAACAATGGCCTATTGCTTCATCCGAGTACCCCACTTGCGAATGCAACAGATGCGGACCTTGTGTTAGTCGTTGCCGGCTTTGCAGCTTGGGATCAGCAAACACCGGAGTTAATGGCTTGGGTCCAAACACAAGCTAATCAAAAAACCATGGTAGGCGGTATATCCAATGGCAGCTTTTTACTAGCCAGCAACGGATTACTCGACGGCTATGCTGCAACCGCACACTGGGAAGACTTCGCCAGTTTTTGCGAAAGGTACCCAGCAGTACGGGCACGTTATCGACGATGGGTCATTGATCGACAACGCATGTCCTGCTCTGGCGGTGCCGCCACACTCGACCTTGCCATTGAAATAATCCGCTTAGATTTGGGTGATGATATTGCGCGACGAGTTTCGCGCCAAATGCTACTAGAGGATTTCGAGCGCAATGATCAAGAAATTACTCCACGAGTGTATGACGGCAGCCATCATTACTCGCCCCGAGTACAACAAATTTTGCGCTTAACCGATACGGATATCGACGGTGAAATTAATGTGCAAAAGCTGGCAGAAAAAGCTGGACTGAGCCGCAGAGCTCTGCTGCGCATTATAAAAGAAGAAACCGGCACCACGCCAAGCCAGCTAATTAATCAACGCAGGCTAGAGCGTGCGCGATCATTAATACAACACTCTGGCTTACCACTGGTCGCGGTAGCTGATGCTGTGGGTTTTAGTTCGCAATCACATATGACACTAAAATATCGCGAAGCATTTCATGTGACACCCGCGCAAGATCGCAAAGCGTGTCAACACACGACATGACACTCGCTCAAACGCAACCCGATTGTTCAAACGCTTCTATCTGAGTGGTTTCAAAACCAAGTGCTGATAATATTTCGTTTGTATGTTGCCCAACAAACGGTGCGGGTTTACTAGCGATTGGTGAACCTCGCTCCGCCTGCCACGCAGCAACGGCTACCGATAATGTTTCATCGGGTTTCGTTGGCGACGCCACCGATTGCGTAACTTTGCGCGATGCAATCTGTGGCTCATTGAGTGTTTCATCTAAACTGCGTACCCTCGCCGCCGGCACATCTGCCTCATTCAATATGACCTCCCATTGCGCGGCACTCTTGGTTTGAAAAAGTTCGACCAGTAACAAGGTATCTTCATCATGCGTATCATCCAATCGCTCTTGAGGTAAGGACATAACCAACTGCACCTTATCTTCACGTTTCAATACACGCCACAACTTAACGATTTGTTCACGGGTATAAGCACCAATCATTAAATCGCCATCACCGGTTTGATAACAACCGTAAGTGGCTTTGACGCTTCTATTGCCTGGCCTAATGGGAGGCGTTTGCCTTACAGCGGTGTCAGCGACACTCGAACTCATTAACATCATCGCTGCATCCAACATCGCAATATCAATACTATTACCTTCACCAGTACGTTCCCGCTGGAACAACGCGCTAACGATAGCCAGAGCCGCCTGCGCACCAGTGCCATAATCCAACACCGGCGGCCCCACTCTCATTGGCCCACCTTCTTGCGTACCTGTAGCCGCCATCAAACCAGAAAACGCTTGGATCACATTATCGTAGGCCGCATGGTCAGCTTTTGGCCCCGTTTGCCCAAATCCCGTCATTGAGCAATACACTATTCGTGGGTTTATTGTTTTTACACGCTCGTAATCAATATTGAGTCGCTTGGCGGCACCTCTACGGTAGTTAACAACCAACACATCAGCATCGAGTAATAACTTATCGAGTATTTGAGTTGAATCTGCATGTTTTAAATCAAGCGTCATCGCGCGTTTGTTTGCAGCTTGTGTTTGAAAATGCAAACCCATTGCCTGTTTGGCTAAGTCATAATCAGGCCCGTTGATGCGCATCATGTCAGGGCGATGGGCAGATTCAATTTTGATAACGTCAGCGCCCATTACTGCAAGTTGATAAGTACAGAACGGGCCTGCGAGTACATGAGTAAAATCCAATACACGTATGTTATCCAGTGGGCGGGCCTCAACACTCATGCATGCTACTCCTCTACAGAACCACTACCGAGCTAATACTGAACTATTTTATCAAGCTCTAACAAGGTACCGCGATCAACTACGATACGACGTGAAGCTTGCTCTGCGTCTTGCCAATATACTATTGCACCTGAGTCTTCTATCAAGGCTTGCACTTTACTTGAGGTAACCGTTGATTTAGCCACATCAATAATTTTTTCACGCACCTCTGCTGGTGTGTCCTTATGTACAAACAACCCATTCCAAAAGCCTAGCACTAAGGTTGGATCTAATTCTCCCAGTGTGGGCACATCTGGTATCGCTGAATTTCTTGATACGGTTATCGACGCTAACACTTTTATATCATCTATACAGGGCATCACTAGTTGCAAGGTAGTGGAAATAACATCTGCTTTACCGGATGCCAACGCATCGCAATCCGCTTTATCAAGCTCTAACTCGCTAGCCCATTCAAAACCGGCATTTTTGGCATACGCGATAGCAGCTTTTGTCGGAACAAGTGATCTACCACCATGGCCAAATACCACATCATTATCCATCGCATGTTCAGTTAACGCTGTGATATTAAAGTACGGTGCCTCATTTGCTGCCACTAGCACAAACGGATACGTTAAAAAAATACCTAACGGCTCGAAGATATCAGGCACTAGACCAAGCGTTGTAACTTCACCATTTGCAGGCATGCCTATGACTAAAGATCCAACAGTGTACCCATCGGCAGGTTTTGCTGCGGCATCCGAAACTCCGAACCCAAATTCTGATTTATTCACTACGGCTGCTGGAGTGCCATAGGCAGCCTCAAAATCCTCAGCGATCATTCTAAGGACCGCATCTTCTTGACTACTGGGAGCCCACTGAACAACAAAGTTAACGGGCTTTTGAGGATACTCAGCCAAGGCCAAGCGCGGTATTAAAAAAAAAGTGGAGCAGACTAGCGCGATCGAACTGGCAGCAACGAATATCCTTATATTGAATCTCATAGTGTAAAACGATACTTAAATACTAAAGAGGTACAACAGTTATAGTTCCATGAAACCCGAATTGCCATAGCAGCAGCTTTATTCCACGCCTTCCCTCATCCATTTTTGCAACACTTTTATAGAATGTTCTGAATTGACACCACCGCTAGGATCTACCACTAGTGGCCCCGGCACATACCCGCGACTCTTTAACCCTTGCTGTACCGATTCAACTAGGTGGATATCCTCTTCAACAGTGGTTTGCCTATCTTGTACTGCTAGTTCATGTACGACGTCGGCATCGCTGCCATCAATGGTATACCAACCACGCCATAACACCACTTGCTCATGATTTACCGGCCGCCAATGATAGGTATTGAGAATATTGCCAGGGTACACCTGAAACGAAAACATCGGCCATAAAAACCACGACGAATAATGACCTGCATGTTCATTAGAATTTAAATCAATTGGATAGGTCATTTTATCCAACTGTTGGCACTCGGTGGTATGGCGTAAGCAATGCCCCTGCGCTTGGATATCGTAGGTGGATGGTTTTACCACACCCGTAGCAAAGGTCGGGTGGTTCAGTTGGCAGTGATAACACTCGGAGTAGTTTTCAACCGACACTTTCCAGTTACACTTTTCCGGGATCTCCACCCACTCAAGCGATTTTAACGATTCGATTTGTGGCACATACTCTGTTAATTCTTTTCGAACGTTTGGAAACCACTCATCCATCGGCTTGGCATCAGCATCCAGATTGGCAAATAAAAAGCCGCAGAAGTCTTCGATTCGTACTTCGCTGAGACACACGCTCGATTTATCCAAGCCTGCTACAGAGTTTAAATTAGGCCCACTGCGTAATTGCCCAGTGAGTTCATACGTCCACGCGTGATATGGGCACACAATCAACGCTGAATTGCCCTCGCCTGTTAATAGACGATGAGCACGATGCTGGCAAACGTTGTAATACCCTTTAATTTCATGCTCGCGTGTTAAAACGCAGAACAGATTCTCGCCCGCCAGTTCAAACGTAAAATAATCTCCCGGTTTTTGCAGTTGAGAACGGTGCCCGGCATATTGCCAGGTACGCGCCAATAAGCCTTGCTGTTCTTGCGCGAATATTGCCGGGTCGGTGTAATAACGAGCGTCAAGGGACTTAACCGGTGTTGCGGTGCTGGAATTTTCAGAAGTCATATCGTTACGGGTCGTTTCAAATACACCCTCAACATGTCGCTGGCCGACGGTAAGATTGACAAGACTACAGTCGTTTAAATAGTATCGCAAGCACAGCCTTCAACCCTGCCACTACGATGAACACAGCAACGGTCCCTTCTCAAGCTCGGGTGGTTATTATCGGCGGCGGTGTGATGGGGTGCGGCCTTGCCTATCACCTAGCGCATGAAGGCTGGAAAGACATCGTTTTACTCGAAAAAGCCGAACTCACCTCTGGCTCTACTTGGCACGCAGCAGGCCAAATCACCCACTCTACATCTAGCTTTAGCTTAGGCAAATGCGTTGACTACAACATCGGTTTGTACGCCGGCGAGCTAGAGAAAGAAACCGGCCATAGCGTTACATGGCATGGCTGCGGTTCTTTCCGATTGGCCTACGAAGAAGACGAGATGGATTGGCTGCGCCACACCTTAAGTGTTGGCCGCTCTTTAGGGTTCAACATTGAATTGGTTGACCCAGCGTTTATTGCAAGCCTTCATCCGTTCTACAATCTTGATGGCGTACTTGGCGCGTTGTACACACCCGACGATGGCCACGTTGACCCATCAGGTGTAACGCAAGCACTCGCTGCAGGTGCTCGAAAACAAGGTGCAACGATTATCCGCCGCTGCCGAGCAACCAACGTTACTCAACAGGCAAATGGTGAATGGCTGGTATCAACAGAGCACGGTGACATCACCTGCGAGCATGTGGTTAACGCAGGCGGAACCTATGCCCGCCAAATGGGTGAATGGTCTGGCCTACAGCTACCGATGACCTCAATGACTCACCACTATTTTGTTACCGACACCGTGCCCGAATTTGAGGCGCTTGATAAAGAGCTGCCGGTGATAAGAGATGACAAACTCGTCTCCGGTTACAT
>CALJAA010000055.1 GCA_938028465.1 uncultured Granulosicoccaceae bacterium
CACCAGCGGTACAATTACCGCGGGCAGCGAGCGTCAATACCATGCGCCGTGTAGCGCAATCGACAACAATAGCTGCATCAGCCGAATGGATATCATACGATGCGTTATTCAAATGCCTCCATACTCTGTATTGCCACATTACTAGCGTCATGCGGCGCTGGCACTGACACGAGCCCAAAACCGGATACGCCTACCGTCGTATTAGGCGATTCTTTCATAAGCAATTCCTGTGTCGCTAGTGGCTCAACTCGGTTACTAGCACAAACAGCCTATCGATCCAGCTGTGATGTACCAATGACGTTTTGCACACCGACACCGGATCAATGGATGTGTGCAAGCGATAAACGTAGCATACGCCCGACCGACCCTAATTCGGTCGATACCACAGCCCTGCAAACGCAACTGCAAACCCTATTGATTGCACAATCAGACGGCCAAGGGCTACAAGCCTTTACGCTACCGATTGAAACCGATCTAACGCAAATACCGCAAGATCGAAACAACCCTCTTTCAGCTGCAAAAGTACAACTAGGTAAGTTTATGTTTCACGACACGGGTTTTGCACTCGATGGAGTGTCCAATGAACCCGGTACTTGGTCGTGCTCAGCTTGTCACAATGCGGTCGCGGGTTTTAAGGCGGGTATTCCGCAAGGCATTGGTGAAGGTGGCGTTGGTTACGAGCTTGATGGTAGCCATCGACAGCTAGCCTTGGGCTTCGATCCGGCAGCACTAGAGGGTGACGACAACAAACCTGATATTCAACCCATTGCACCTCCAGCAACTTTAAACGTAGCTTACCAAGAAGTCGTACTGTGGAACGGCGAGCTTGGCAACGCTGGCACTATTAATAGCCAAGTGCCTGAAAGCCTACTAGCAACACCAGGCGCGCCAAGAGAAGCCAATAAGCGAGGCTTTGCCGGGCTAGAAACCCAAGCCATCGCGGGTATAAAATTACACCGCTTACAAATGAAGGGGCAAACACCGCTTTCAACCAAAACTGAGTATCAAACACTTTGGAAAACTGCCTATCCATCAGGTAGCACTGACATTCGAGAAGACGCCGGTAAAGCTATAGCCTCCTACGTGAGAACCATTATTACCAATCAAGCCCCTTTTCAACAATGGTTGCGCGGCGATAGCCAGGCACTAAACCAAACAGAACTTCAGGGTGCGGTACTATTTTTTGGAGAGGCAGGCTGCTCTGGTTGCCACCAAGGGCCTGCACTAAGTTCGGTTGAGAACGCGCAGGAACACCAAATGTTTAGCGCAGTGGGTTTTGCCGATTTCGATACCACCAGAAACAACATACACGGAGACGTACCCGCAAGTGTGAGTTTGGGCAGAGGCGGTTTTACGCTTAATGAGGCTGATAACTACAAATTTAAAATCCCTCAGCTCTATAACTTGGCCGATTCAAGAGTGCTGGGCCACGGCGCCAGCTTCAGGTCTATCCGCGAGGTCATCAACTACAAGAACACAGCAATCCCTCAAAACGCAGCGGCAGCATCAAATCTAGACCATCGCTTTGTTCCGTTGAATTTAACTATTCCACAAGTGAGCCAACTGACGACCTTCCTCACCACCGCACTTCATGATCCCAATCTTGATCGCTACGAACCTGACTACGTGCCCAGTGGCTCATGTATCACAGTCGATGCACAAGATGGCTTAGAAGATTATCGCTGCAACTATACGGCCCCTTAATTTCTGTTTAGAATCGGTATTCACAACACGCTGATTTGTGGAGCCCTATTTTGATTACGGTTGATATTGCCAACAATGGCAAGGCAGTCGCGATAACGGATGCCAAAAATAAGACCACCCGATTTCATTCACTATGGCTCAGAGATAATGCGTTGGATGCCGAAACACGCGACCCTGGCAATGGGCAAAAGTTAATTACACTCGGTAGCATCCCTACCGATTTAATCATCTCTTCAGCTCAGTCAAATGGATCCAAACTAGCACTAAGGTTTCAGCCTGAAGACAAATTGGTCGAATTCGACATTCCGTGGCTGCTTGAGCACGCCTATGACAAAGTTTGCGAACCCACAAGCGGTTGGTTGCCGAAAGAGATCACCACATGGGATGCTAGTTTAGATGTTCCTGCCGACCGTTACGAACAGTTATGTAAAGACCCTAAAACACTTCGTGACTGGTTGCAGAACGTACAGCGGTACGGTTTTGCTAAGTTAACCGATGCGCCAACCGAAGACGGCGCGCTATTCAACGTTATCGATCTTTTTGGTTATGTGCGAGAAACCAATTACGGGCGACACTTTGAAGTGCGTACGACTGTGAATCCCAGTAACTTGGCTTATACGGGTCAAGGCTTACAAGCCCATACCGATAACCCCTATCGCGACCCAGTACCCACCTTACAGTTACTGTACTGCCTAGAAAGCTCAGCCGCCGGTGGCGATAGCATGGTAGTAGATGGTTTTCGAGCAGCCGAAATATTGCGCGAAGAAAACCCTGCCTGGTTTGATGTACTCAGCCAACATTGTGCGCGCTTTGAATATGCTGGTGGCCACGATGTCGCGCTACATTCAAAACGACCCATGATCGAATTAGCGCCAGACGGTGAGCTGATCGGCGTACGTTTTAATAATCGTTCAGCAGCAGCAATTACTGATGTGCCGTTTGACAAAATGGAACTCTACTACGAGGCGTACCGACGCCTTGCGCAACTCGCGGACGACCCTGATTTGCAAGTATCCTTTAAGCTACAGCCTGGTGATGCCTTTATAGTCGATAACACGCGTGTGCTTCACGCTCGTAAAGCCTATTCGGGCAACGGTACACGATGGCTACAAGGATGCTACGCTGATAAAGATAGCCTTTTATCCAAACTGCATACGCTTAACAACACACTCAACTAACACTATGACAACACCAGATCAAGCAAACTTAACCGCCGATAATATCGTTGCGTTTATCGGTGATGTCTTTGATCGCTGCGGAGATGATGAATACCTAGGCGAGCCCGTAACAGTAGCTGAGCACATGCTGCAAGGTGCAACACTTGCCGAAAACAACAATATGTCTACTGAAATTATTGTTGGCGCGCTGCTACACGATATCGGGCACTTCACGTCTGAGTTTGGTACGTT
>CALJAA010000056.1 GCA_938028465.1 uncultured Granulosicoccaceae bacterium
CTTCTGCCGTACTCATCCTGTGCGCACTGGTGTTGTTTGACATAACCTCTCCTCATAGTCTGCTGACTATTGTAAGAGGTGTTGCACTCACCGATAGAATCCACCATAACTTGCGCTGGAGGCTGGCGCGGGTTGTGGGCAAAGCCCACGTTCCGTGACAGCGTCCAGCGTCGAGTGCATCGAACCGTTAGGCATGGACGATAAAGCTCATAACTTACATCTGTCTTTATTGACCGTATTTTTATAGACGTCAGCCTCATACTCAAAGTCACCACTGAAAAGATCAAACGACAGCAACCCACCCAAACTATCAAATATTTTCAGAATATTCGAATGATTCTCAATAAATTCAGAAGATGCTAATTCACACCTCCACCGTATAGAAGATGCAGACTTGTTAAATTTAGAAACAGTTTCAAGATCATAAATATCAGTAAGCTTATAGTCTGCTATTAGAAATCCACTCTGAGTGTAGATTGAAACGACATTTCCAAATCCCAAACTATGCCAGTTATCTAGCGTCACTAGATAGCCACGATCAGAAACCAGCACGTATACCGGATTTACTGGGTTGCTTAGTTCTGTGGAATTCAGGAATCTATATTTATCACCGTCGAAGCGAAACCATTTTGCTTCTGCATTACCATCGTTTGAATCGCTTAACGCGACATCCTTTTCTTCAGTGCTGGGGCTCACCCTAACAACATATTTGCCATTATCAGAAATTGTACTTAGCAATTTTGGGTTAAGCCAAGTATCAGCACTACAGATAATGGAATGAGTCGACAGAAGTACTCCAGATAATATAGTGATCAAATACTTCATTGGCCAATACTCCTGTAATGACATTGGTCGGCTTTATAGATAGTTAAAGACATGCCTAACATCTACGATAACTTGCGCTGGAGGCTGGCGCGGGTTGTGGGCATCGCCCACGTTCCGTGACAGGGCCCAGTGTCGAGTACTTCGAACCGTTAGGCGTGCGTTCTGGAAGCACTAATTCCTCTAGCTTATAGTTGGCTGATCAGTCCCCATACAGACCAAATTAGTTTCCTAAGGAGGTAACAATTTGGATTTTAAATTTCACTTCCAATCATCTTTATCAAAATGACTTTCGCCAATTTTTGTATAAGCAATATATGGCAAAAAAATACGCGTCAATTACTGATTTCTCAAATGGTTGGACTTGTCCAAATTGCCGGCTATCACTGAAGTGAAGTAGTCTCCGAGTAGACCATTACTAAGAAACAACTGTTCGTTGACTCGTGTGACCGGATAAATCTGAACACGTTTTCCATAGCCATCAAACTCAAACTCCACGTAGCAGATGTAATGCGCACCAAACTCCATAATAGTTTTGAGGCGAAGCCCTTTTACTATTTGAAATCGCGCCTTATTGTCAGCCAGGGATTCCGGATCCATCAGCGCTTCCACGTCATTACGATCCTTTGGCTGCCATACGCCCAATATGCTCGATTTGTCGCCTGCGACATTCGCTTCATGAAAGCTCTTGAACAGCTCCACGAATTCTTGTTCTTCCGCCGAAATGGATTGCCCACCAATGAATACATCGAGCGCAGGATCGAAATTCGCGCCCGTATAAACAAAGCGGACCGGGGTGCCACCTTCTGTATCCGGAACAAATTCCAATACCTGTTCCTCAAACGCGAGCAGAGATGTCGTAGGTAGTAACACCCAACAAAAAACTAATATCAGTAGCCGCATTTCTGTGATCCATGTCCTGTGTTTAAACCAAGTCATTTGGACCCTGCCCTTTTATTTTTGTAAGAATAATACCGTCAAAATAACAGGTATTGTAAGTTGAAGCAAAATTAGAAATTCTAAATGTCTGGTGTTGACCGTCAGCAAACCCTTTTTATACGTCAACCTTGCAACATAGTTATGTAGTACGCCTAACGTCAACGATAAACTGCAGTTGCGCTCGGCGCGTGTTCTGACGTACTCATGGTTGCGCGCCGAGCGCAACTGTCTGTGTTCATCGACCCGTTAGGCATGCGCCTTAAGATAACATTCTTTCTAGTCAATAGCAGATTCGCGAGCTTCTCGCTTTTCTTTCATAATGCGTCTGAAATTTGCTACCCCCTCGCGATATTCTCCTAGCGAATCGTCATCTAGATATGCATTCAATTCACTAAACGTTTCCTGAAAAATATTTGCAAGCTGCATATCAAAGTGAGGATCGAGACCACCATGACACGTATGGCAAAGTGTAACTAAATTTGCCTCATTACTTAAACCACCGATCTCGGCTGGAATAAAATGATGTACATGGAGAACAATGTCAGTATTGTCCGCAGAACTTCTACCACAAATCCTACACCGGTAGTTATCCCGCTTTAGAATCCTCATCCTCAACTTAGGCTTTGGTGCACGACGCAAATGATCCTGCTCTATCGCATCCAAAAAATCAGAGGTAACCAGACCAGTTCTTGCTACCTCTTTTCTTTCAAATATTTCGGAGAAATACTTGCGACAAATGGACTCTTCCACCACAGCATTTCCACCAACAAGCGTAAATATCAACAAATCACTCAGGTTATTAACAACGATTCCTGGCATTTTCAGGCTTGCCCAAAGTTCGAGCATCTTTAGCGGTAAAACCTCACAAGCAGTTTTTATTTCTCGGTGAGGCTTATCTTCTGAAACCCCTGCAAATGAAGTTTGAGTAGACAACTGTAACTCGCCATCTGAATTTGCCGTAATTGTTATCGCAAAGTATCTGTTTTCAGAAAGAGGATCTTTCATGTCTTTCAACACATCGATTATATTTCTTTTATCGGACATCAAAGAATTTCCAAATTAAGCCCTTTATCAAGTCACCCAAGTATGCCTAACATCAACGATAACTTGCGCTGGAGGTTGGCGCGGGTTGTGGGCAAAGCCCACGTTCCGTGACAGGGTCCAGCGTCGAGTGCATCGAACCGTTAGGCCTGCGTCGGATCTAACTAATTAATTACACAATTTCCGACAGGGTAGTATTAAATCCCCGTAGCCCCAAAGAACTGTACCAATAACAACACACAAGAGAATAACAAACTCAAGCTGTTGATCTATTCGATTCACGGTTCGAGGATAGAGCCAATTGCTATCGTATCCAGCTACTTCATCGTGTTGCCGTGGCTCAGGGTAGTGATCAGATGGTAGAGATAATGAAATCAACGCCCTTGGGTTTAAATGAAAGACTCTACTTACAGCCGCAAATTGAAACTCCTTTACTTTTACTTCCAACAAAGCTCTGTATAGCCATCTACTGTGAAAAAATTGGGCTAGTATTGCCGCACCTACTAACATAGCGCCAGAACTGGCTGGTCGTATACCAAGTACAGCACTAAGAAAGACGGTCAACCAACCTAGTAAAAGCGCGAAGATAGCATGAGGTGCTAACAACCAATAGGCCCTCCACTTTGATAAGTCATCTTTGTTGTCTAGACCAATCCCAAGAAAACCTATTTTATGAGATATTCTAAGAAATCTAGGGGTGTCGTTAGTTTCCGGTAAATAGTTAAATGATGTTCCCTGTGTCATTGTGTCCTCTTCCAGGTAACTACCATTGAATTTGTAGTTGTTTTTTACCGATCTCTTTTATCTCACCTAGACATACATCCACGGCATGATTCAGAGAATCCAAATGCTCGAAATACGTTTGTTCTCTGTTGGCATCGGATAATCCATTTTCCATTCGCTGAACAGACTTTAGAACTTCGTCAGAAACTAGAAAAGAAGATTTATCAGCTATTTTCCACACCTCTTTTCTGGCGTCTGAAAACTGTTTCCACATCGCCTCACTCCTATCACTCTCAACGTCCTTACGTATCAACTCAGCTTCATGATGCTCTGACGCAGCCCATCGCATTGTATGAAGTGATTCGATAAGTTCGCCGTAAGCCTCTGCTTGCATCGTCCACCATTTATCCTTTCTTAGCCTTTGCGTTGCTAGGTGCGCAGCTAAAAAGGCAGCTCCTATAGAAATAAGTACTTGGACGACTATTTTAAATAATTCCATTTTTTTATATCAAGTAGATTTAGAAATTAGTAAAGATTCCCATCAGTAGGCCTAACAACCTAAGTGTTTATACCACGTGCGCAGCATGTTGTATAAACGTCTGTTGGACTGAGCCGCCCCACAACCGTAGTGACTACTATATGGAATTCGTATTGATGTGACCTAGCGTACAGGTAAACCAGACTAACTTATTGACTTGCGAGACTCTATTCATGCGCTGCATCTTGTTAGTTAAGAACATTGTTTACAGGCATTATTGTGCAGTTTCAACACGATAAACCGCATGATCTTTTTGCTACGACCACACAATACCGCAGCCCGCATAATAATGCAGCATCAGTTTAGATACTCAACCTTCAGCCCTTCATTTTTACATTAAGTACAGTTCGTCAGTATTCCGCGAGCCTTTGTTCACCCATATCGGCTAACAGCACCTGACCTTGCTTGCATTTAGGGCAGCGATAACACCACTGTTCCTTTTCTTTCTCCGGCTCTATCTCTTTATCAGAGTGTTGCTGTCGGGCAAGCTGGGCCTTCATCTGACTCACAGATGTTTTACGACAACGGTTCGACAAAAAACCATAATGCCGTATTCGCATAAACCCCTTGGGAAGCACATGCAGCATCAAGCGACGGATAAACTCGTTTGCCTCTAGCTCCATATGCCGTCGGGCGCTGCCGTTTGCATAGTCTTTATAATTGAAACGAACCCGCTCATCATCGAACGATTGCAAACGCTGATCGCTTATCGCGATGCGGTGACTGTATCGGCCGAGATAATCAACAACCGTACGAGCTTTAACTGGGCAAGGCTTGCTGTATACCACCCATTCTTTTGACATCAATATTGATAGCAGATCATTGATCGGATTACCTTGTAGATTAGTCATTGATGGATTGGTTTTTACTGCTTGTCTTAATGCGCTAACCATACTGCCGCGAAAGTGTCTGGACAATGCGCGCACCGGAAAAAGGTAATTACTTCTCGCCTCGTTCCATTGCCCGGTTGCGCCTATGGCGCCACCGGGCACAAGACAATGCAGATGTACATGACGGCTCAGATTCTCGCCCCAGGTATGCAGCACTGCAGTCACTCCCATCTTCCCGTTCAGGCGTTTCGGGTCAGCCCCAAACGTCTTCAATGTGTGCCATGCACACCTGAACAAGTTGTTGTAGATCACGAATGCATGACGATCAACCAACGCATTAAGCTCCGATGGCAAAGTAAAAACCAGATGATGATATGTCACTGGCAATAGGCTTTCCCGTTGCTTATCGCACCACTGTTGAGATACTCGCCGTTGACACTTAGGACAGTGTCGATCACGACAAGCATGATAGCTATGCTTTGTAAAATCACATTGATCGCATTGCATTCGCACACCACCCATTACCGGTGTGCGGCAACTCATGATGTGTGAGCAGACTTGCCGCTGCCTGGCGCTCATCGAGTAAGCCTGTTTGTAACCCTCAAGATGACGCAACATGACCGACTGCAGATCAACCGACGCATTCATTAGCACTCTCCAGTGATGCAACCAGATCATCCACTGCGCCTCGTCCTTCCTTATAGCTGTGCACCCAGTGTATGTAACGCATCGTGCTGCGAAGACTGCTATGGCCCAACATTGTTTGAAGCTGATGAACGGGCATGCCAGCCTCCAGTTGATGAGTTGCATAGGCATGTCTTAAAGCATGAATGCCGCCGGCTTTCTTGATACCTGCTTTCTCTTTGGCTTTGGTGTAAATACGTTGGACCGTTTGTATATGAATCGGCTGGAGCGGATCCCTGTTAGGGAATAGCCACAGCACCGGGTGGTACACCGACCAATAATGTCGCAACGTTAATAGCAGCGCATCAGAAATGATGACGTTACGATCTTTACCTGCTTTACCTTGCTCAATACGCAACAATCGACGTTCACCATCAATGTGCCGTACTTGCAACGCGGTTAGCTCACTTAATCGTAGGCCGCAACCGTAGCAAGTCATAATAAGTGTGCGGTGTTTGTGATTACTTATCGCAGCGACTATGGCACGAACCTCACTACGGTTAAGCAGCTCAGGTATACGTTGCGGTTTTTTAGGAAAGACAACTGGCACATCGAAGCTTTGCCAGCCAAGCACATTCAGATACAAGAACCGTATCCCGTGTAAGTACAGCCGACAACTCGCCGCAGCCAGCTTACGCTCTTGCACTAGGTGATTAAAAAACGTTTGGATATCCTGATGCTTAAGTTGATCAGGCGACTGGTTGAAGTATGCGGCAAGTTCGGCTACCGCAACAAGGTAGCTTCTGTGTGTACGAACAGAAAACCCTCTCTGGGTCATCTGAGCAATCATTCTCTCTCGAAGACGGGTCATCGTTTTACTCCGCAAACAGACCGACAATGGCCTTTGCAAAGTAAAAACACTCAACAGATATTTGTGAAGTTACCGTCGTTGAGCAACCGCTATCATTACGCTACCGCGAAGCGGTTTAGTTCAACAATCTAATTAGACATCAAAGTGAAATGTTATAACACGTCACTATGAACATATCCCTGAATTATTGATTTGAAAACATCCCAAATTCAACAGCTTATATTTTCTCACCTATCACTATGAACAATAATGCGTATATCAGCATTGCTAACTGTAATTATATATAGTATTGTTAAGTCAACTCTCAAAGGATAGTGAGAATGGCACAGAATCCTCGTTTACTTGATCAAGTCAGGGATACAATCCGTAAACGTCATCTAAGTTATCGTACGGAGCAAGCTTATGTCATGTGGATAAAACAGTATATCCACTTCCATGATTGCACTCACCCACAAGATCTTGGCTCGGCTGATGTAGAAGCTTTTCTAAGTCACTTGGCATTGGATCGTCAAGTCGCACCTAACACACAAAGCCAAGCGCTCAATGCGATTGTTTTTCTATATACACATGTGCTTCGTTCACCGCTGAGTAAACTCAATGGGTTTACTCGTGCTAAAACTAAGCCACGTGTGCCAGTCGTGTTCTCCCCAATAGAAGTTAAAAAGGTTCTATCCAACTTAGAACATCCATATTGGTTATTGGCAGCCCTAATGTACGGATCAGGTTTACGGCTAATGGAATCGCTACGCCTACGCATTAAAGATATCGACTTCCATTACCGCACCATCACCGTACGAGATGGCAAAGGCGGTAAAGATAGAGTCGTTACGCTGCCTGATGAGGCAATAAAACCATTAAAAGAACAGATCGGCCTCGCACGGTGCATTCACGATAAAGATCTGGCAGACGGGTTTGGACGTACTGCATTGCCTTATGCATTAGCGCGCAAATATAAATCGGCAGACAAAGAGTTTGCATGGCAATTTGTTTTCCCTAGTGGCAACCGAAGCAAAGAGCCTCGCTCTGGCATGATCAGTCGGTATCATGTGCATGAGCAATCAGTACAAAGAGCAATTAAAAAAGGGATTGCAAAGGCGGGCATCACTAAAAAGGCTAGCTGCCATACTTTTAGGCATTCATTCGCTACTCACCTGCTGGAGCACGGCGCTGATATCCGCACCGTACAAGAGCAGCTTGGCCATAGCGATGTCAGAACAACGCAAATCTATACTCATGTACTGCAACGTGGTGGCAACGCTGTTGTTAGCCCGTTAAGGCACATAATCGATTCAACTTAAATTCACTATAGTTTTAAGCCCTATACACAATACTTAAAACTCAACCTCCGCCCATATCGCCCGATGATCGGACCCAATAATTCCACTGGTATCCATTGAAGTAACATTGACAGAGTCATTAACAACAACGTAGTCGATAGGGATTCGCAGCAAAGCAGATTGTGCTGGCCAGGTAGGCAATATTCCATGCCCTCTACGCCCATCTCTTAGTTTGCCGGCCTTTACAAATTCACGAAAATGATGCGACCAAGGTGTTACGTTTAAATCACCCACCACTATCATTGGCCCATCGATTACTTCAGTTATCTCCGCTATTCTTAACAGGTGTTGATTCCTTTCCCAGTACAACTCATTGGAAACTGGTGGAGGTGGATGGGTGCCAAACACATTGAGTTGTTTGCCGTTTTTCTCAACAACAACTTGAATACTGGGCCGGCCTTTGCTCATCAAGTTAACTATTCGGTCTTCAACTATCTCCAGCTTGCTATAAACCGCGATACCAAATGGATGATCAAGCGGTACAGTGACTCTATATGGATAGTCAACCAACTCTTTAGATAAAAAATTATCCCATCCTAAGGAGTACTCTTGAAATACGAGGACATCTGGCGCGACCTCATTGAGTTGTTTTATATAAGTGCCATAGTCACTGTTGTGTGCAAGTAGGTTGCTGCTCATCACTTTCACTGCAGCTCTTTGATCTTCAATCAATACATCCGCTGCAGCTTGAGATCGATACACCTCAAAGCCATGAATCGACAAACACACAACGAATATCGCAGTAATCACAAATCGTTTTTTAGGCAATGCCAAACAAATCGCCATTAAGAGCAAAACTATGTACTGAACCCTAAAGTGTGAGATCAGATCAAAGACTAAGTGCTGGGAGCTAAAAAGCGCGCCTAAACTAACTATTGCACCAACAACACACCACCGCAGATAAAAATCTCGCAATAGGCGAATAAGCATTGCGACTACAGTATTGATCTTGCTCAGCACAGTTAATATATCTCCCTATACTTCCTGTTTTAAATACGCAAAGCTAAGCTACAACTTTCAAACAAGCCGGCATACCCACAGCAGTTGCCGTAACCGTGGCATTAACAAATAGCTCACCATCAATATCGTGCTTGACATGATCCGAACTCACCTCAACCGATACCTCAATATCAACCCCACCTGCAAGTGCTGCTGCATCCATCGCAGCAGCGGTAGCAATTTCATTTGCTTTGGTCATTGCTGGTTCAAGCGCATCAAACACCAGCGGTGTATCTTGATAAAACACCATAAACACACCATTCGTTGGTTGAATGACAACAACTCTTACCAATTGCATCACATCACCAAATACCGAACCAATCGCATTGGCGGTGCTAGCGTGCTCAGGTATATGCAATGACATGCCGAGTCGCGTTGCAACTTCCGGCAGATAATCAGGTGCCGACCCACCCACACCCACTATCGAAACCCCTTTATCAAACTGCACTTGCAAAACTGCAGCAGCGCTGTTGCCATGAGGCTTGCCATCAGTATTATCAGCCAGGATCATCTTCGTTAGCACATCACGTAGCAAGCCCATTTGTTTGTCATTAAGATTAACTTGCTGATGCAAACAGGCGTCGATAATTTGTTCGCATATTTTGCTCACCACCAAATCAAATACTTGCCGGCTCGGGCCTAGCTCATCGCCAATCTCCCAATTACCACAACCATACAGGTAACGCATTTGCCTAGCCCATAACCTTGCACCCAACACGGCTGCGTCTTTATTCCAGTGTTTACTCAACCCCAACACATGAGCGGCATCCGTTGGTGTAAAGCCACTATAAATAGCTAGCCCTTTGCGTTCCAGCTTAGCGATTACCCTTCCCCACGTTGGATTAGAATCAGCGAGCGCTTCAATTTCAAGTGGGCCTTCAAGCATGGCTTGCCAAACAATGAGCTCTTGTTTTTTCAGCTCACTGGTATCTGCATCAGGGCGTAGTGCTATGGCAAACTTATTTTGCCGTGCCGTCGAGAGCCCCTTCCATTGCTTTTCCAGCATTGACTGTACTGTAGGATATAGATGAACGAGCAAACTCATTGGCACAACACGTCGTTGCTCAATGGCAAGTTTGCCGTTAAAGCGCACTTCGCTATCGCCACCCAAACCCACAGCACACACTCGTATAGCATCAACCAACGGTTTCCAATCGCCGATGCGCGCTCCATCATGGCTGCGTTGTGCCTTACCCCCGCGTGCAATAGCGATATCGGTCGTAGTACCGCCAATATCAACGACCACTGCATCCTTGATACCACTTAAGGCGCAAGCACCCGATACACTGGCAGCCGGACCTGACAAGATAGTTGCGATAGGATGAGCTAAAGCCATCTCAACATTAACCAATGAACCATCGCCGTTAACAATCATCATTGGCGCGGAGATACCCACTTGCTTTAACGTTTGATCTACCGCCGCAATCAATAATTGAATCGGTTGAATCATGCGAGCATTTAATGCGGTTGTTAGTGCGCGGCGAGGAGCGCCCAAGGCATGCGCCAATTGATGCCCACAGGCAACCGGCTTATTGGCGAGCTCCTGTATTAATGCTCTTAACTCAAATTCGTGTGCGGTATTGCGAGTAGCAAAAATGGACGACACCGCATAGGCACTAACCTTATCCGCATGCTTTTTAATTATTCGCGTGGCCTCAACAATATCGAGCTTGCTAACCTCTTCTCCCGTTGCGCTATGACCGCCATTAATCACATTAATACAATCACTATCGAGGATTTCAAACAATCCGCTTTTTTGCACTTGTGCTTTGTCATAACCTGGCAACAATACACATACCGACCCACCCCTGCCTTCAACTACTGAGTTAGTCGACAACGTGGTAGACAACGCCACCATTTGCACCTGCGCCAACATATCACTAGGCAAGCTAGCCACGGCTTCACTAATGCCATTAGCTAAATCGCCATGTGTGGTCAGTTGCTTGTTAGCCGAAAGCACCTTTCCCGCCGCATCAACGATCACAGCGTCAGTGTAGGTACCACCGGTATCTATGCCTAAGCGATAGTGTTTAGTCATGATGGTTTAATACGCCCGTCGCTATGTGTATCGTTGAGTACTTTTAATCTAGCTTTTAAAAACTGGCTAATATGAAATTCAGCATGCGGTTGTACATACCGATATTGTTCAGCCTCCGGGCAGCTCATGCGCGCCATGCAGCCATTTTTATTACACGCAGCTTCTGGATTATCATTTAGATAACGCACACAGCGATCGACGTCATAGTTATCATTAAAAAATGCATCAACTGGGCAGGCACTGTAACAGGGCTGGTCTTTGCAACTATCACAAGCATGTTGTTGTTTTGAGCAATGGATGGTTGAATCAAACAAGGCGTCAGGCAACGCAATAGCAAACCGATAGGCGTGCCATAAACCGTATTCAGGGTGTAACAACATACCCAACTTTGATGGGCGTAAAGATTCGGCCTTTTGCGCCCACGAAATAAAAGGCTGATAAGGAGGCCCACCAAAAGGATAATAGGCTAAGCCGCCCATCTGCAAAGCCATATCATCGCCAATTCGCTTGCTCCATCTATCTAGGGGATTGTCTAACCCATCTTTTATTTCTGGGCTATTGGAAAATTCTGGCCAGATCGATGAACCTGCATTGCCAAACAGCACCAACGACCGCGCAGCTTTTCCATGTTCAAATGTCGGTACCTTGTCATCGTCGTTGCAAGCAAACCCACCTCGCACGCTCAGGCCACGAGAGGTAGCTAATTTAGTTATTGTTTGTATATCCATCTGTACAACTCTTGTGATTACCCTAATCTAGCGCCTAATAAACAATGTCTGCTATCTTGCATGCGAACTCTTTTGCGCTGTGGTGACTTAGATGAAAATATATGGCGATGCACAATCAGGTAATTGCTACAAAATCCAATTACTGGCCCATCACCTCGATATCGAGCACACCTGGGTACCCATAAACATTCTAGAAGGTGACACCCAAACCAGTGAATTTAAAGCGATGAACCCGGCGGGTAAAATCCCGCTACTCGAACTTGATGACGGTCGGCACCTAAGTGAATCAAACGCCATATTGCACTATCTTGCCAACGGGTCACGATTACTACCAGAAGATCCTTGGTTGAAATCAGTGATTTTGTCTTGGCAGTTTTTTGAACAATATAGCCACGAACCCAACATCGCAGTAGCTCGCTTTATAAATGTGTATTTAGGTATGCCAGATGATCGCAAAGCGGATTACCAAGACAAACAAGCGGGCGGCAACAAAGCGTTAGCCGTCATGGATACTCATCTTAATAATCACTCATTCTTTGCTGGAGATGAGATGAGCATTGCTGATATTAGCCTTTACGCCTACACACACGTAGCGGATGAAGGCGGTTTTGATCTATCAAAGTATCCAGCGGTTAGCCAATGGTTAGCTCGAATAAGCCAACATCCGAAGCATTTATCGATGCAAAAAAGCTAAACCCACTAGACGTTACAACGCTTTGCAATTAGCAACATTGTGTCTAACTAATACGAGATTTTTTTGACGCCGCTGTTAGCCGCATTCTTAAACGCTATTACGGGCTTGCAAACATTTGTTAATCACTAAAGGCTCTTTTCCCAACAGTTATGACATGCGCGCTTAGCGCTGTATTACAGTGGTTTGTTGTATTATTACCGCATGCCGTTGCTTACCGGCATCTCTCTCGTTGGTAGCAACTCACATTAAGAAAGAAAATTTAGGAGGACACTAGATGTCTTTTAATATTGTTGACCTAGTAAAGGATCAAGTCAAAGGCCAGCTCCTTGGTCAAATGGGAAATCTTCTCGGTAACGAAAGCGGTAAGGCTGCAGGTGCTACCGATAGCATGATTCCAGCTCTACTTAGTGGACTGATGGGTTCTTCAAGCACTCCAGGTGGTGCTGATTCACTATTCAAAGCAGTTAATGATCAAGACGATGGCTTAATGGATAACTTGGGTTCACTACTAGGTGGTGGCCAAGCTTCTTCAGTCATTGATAATGGCAACTCTCTTCTTGGCGGTTTGCTTGGCACAGGTGGCCTTGGCAAATTAGCAGGTGCGTTGGCTGGTTTCACTGGTTTAAGTAAAGGCGGCACTAGCTCCCTAATGGGTATGCTGGCTCCAGTGATCATCGGCATGCTGAAGAAAAAAGTAATGGGCGATGGCCTTAATGCTAGCGGCCTAGCTAGCATGCTTATGGATCAAAAGAGCAACATTGGTAGCTCACTTCCTGCAGGCTTGGGTGATCAACTAAATGCATCTGGTTTCTTAAGCAGCTTAAGTGGCGCAGCAGGTTCTGCGGTTTCTGGTGCGACTGACGCGGCTGGCAATGCAGTATCTGGTGTTGCCGATGCAGCAGGTAATGCGGTATCAGGCGCTGCGGACGCAGCAGGCGCTGCAGTGTCTGGTGTGACAGATGCTGCTGGGTCAGCAGTATCCGGCGCTGCCGATGCAGCGGGTGATGTTGCGGAAAAAGGCTCATCAATGTTCCGTTGGTTGCTACCTATCATTGGCCTTGCTGCACTAGCTTGGCTTGCCATGAAGTTTCTTGGTGGTGGCGGTGTCGAAGATGCTGCTAAAAGCGCAACTGACGCGGCAGCGGGTGCAACTGAAGCGGTTACTTCAACCGTTACCGAAGCCACTGACGCAGTAGCGGGCGCAGCTGAAGGTATGGAAATGCCTGACGTAGGTGGAATCGGTGAAAGCCTAACCGGTGTTTTTGGTAGTGCAACAGAAGCATTCGGTGGAATCACTGATGCAGACTCTGCAACTGCTGCTATCCCAGCGCTTGAAGATGTTGGCTCAAAGCTAACGGATATGGGCGGCCTGTTTGACAAGGTACCAGAAGCTGCTCGTGGGCCACTTAACTCTATCGCTACAGATGGCCTTGGCAAACTTCAGCCAATCATCGATAAAGTTATGGCGATACCAGGTGTTGGTTCTATCTTGGAGCCAATCGTTGGCCCAATCCTAGAATCACTAAAAGGTATGGCTGGATAATCCAGTTTGAAAGAATGAAGAAAGCCCCGCACTGCGGGGCTTTTTTTTGCCCTGATTTTTAACTTGAAATACTCAGTAATGATCTAGTTAGTATCTTGCTGGGCTAAGGCACTGCTTGCAAAGAAAGCCGTAACGACCCCAAGTGCTTTTCGAGCAATTGCTCCGCATCATCACGCTTCATACCCTTTGCAATTAACACTGCAAGCTTGACCCAACCCTCGGCTTCATCCAGTGCTATGCGTGCTGCATCTTCGGTTAAGTTTGGCAAAATGGTTTGCATCATCTTGATACGCCTACCCTCTAACTTGATATTAGTGGCTGCCATATCCACCATTAAATTACCGTGGGTACGATTAAGCCGAATCATCAGCAAGGTACTAAATAAGTTAAGCACGATCTTTTGTGCCGTGCCCGACGCCATACGTGTTGAGCCTGCTAGTACTTCAGCGCCACTATCCAACAACACTGGGTGCTCTGCAGCTGCCAGCAAAGGAGTATCTGCATTATTTGAAAATCCAATAGTTAATGCGCCTTGTTTACGGGCGGCTTCGATCCATGAGCATGTCCAGGGTGAACGCCCACTTGCAGCAAGGCCCAGAACAACATCATGAGGTGTAATATTAAATTGCTTTACCTGCTGTTGCGCATCTTGCGGATCATCTTCAACGCCTTCAATGCTTTTAAGCAACGCACCATCTCCGCCTGCAATTTGTAATAGCAATCTGTCTGCCGGCCATCCATAGGTTGGCCAGAGTTCCGCGCCATCTTGTACAGCTATCCTGCCGGATGCACCGGCACCGACGAGTATTAAACGCCCTTGCAGATTATTAGATAATCGAAGCGCAGCAGCTGTTACCGCATGACTAATCGCTGCTTGCACGGCGCTTACCGCATCAACGGCCTGTTGTTGACTATCAAGCAGTAAGCTCAGTATATCTTCGTCACTTTGCTGATCAAGTTCGCTATGTTGCGGATTGATGTGCTCAGTTTGCAACACTATTCAGCTCCGACGTCTGTCCAAACGGCTAGTTCATTGCCAGATGGATCGGCGAAGTGAAAACGCCTGCCGCCCGGGAAGGAAAATATTTCTTGAATGATAGTGCCGCCCGCATCAACAACCGCTTTAAGCGTAGCGTCGATATCGTTGCTGTAAAAAATAACTAATGCTGCGCCATTTTTTGTTGATGAGTGTTGCTCGGACGGATAAAAACCACCATCCAACTTGCCCTCGTTAAACGCATGATAATCGGGGCCGTAACTGGTAAACGTCCAGCCAAACACTTGCGTATAGAATTTTTCTATAGCTTCAAAATCAGTTGCGGGTAGTTCGATATAATCAATCTTACCGTGAGTTGGCATAGTCGCGCTTCCGTAGTTGAGCGTATACTTAAGACTACTACCAATTAACAGCGTTGTGGGAAATGGCATGACACCGAATGGGTGCCTTGCAGCTCCAACTCGGGGCTTTCTTTCTTGCATTGATCCTGAGCAAGCCAACATCGTGGATTAAACGCACAACCACTCGGTGGTGACAAGGGTGATGGTAATTCACCTTCTAATTGGATCCGATTTTTTTCAAGCGTAGGATCAGCAACCGGCGTAGCAGACAACAAAGCTTGCGTGTAAGGGTGTTGCGGATTGGTAAATATTTCTTCAGTACTACCAGATTCAACCACTCGACCTAAGTACATCACTAATATTTCATCGGCCATGTGTTTTACTACGGATAAATCGTGCGAAATAAACAAATAGGTTAAATTGAGTTTGTCTTGTAGCTCAACTAAGAGATTTAAAATTTGCGATTGAATGGATAAATCCAATGCCGAGACAGGCTCATCCAGCACCAACAACTTAGGTCTAAGCATCAATGCACGGGCGATGGCGATACGTTGTCGTTGACCACCTGAAAACATATGCGGGTAACGATCGTAGTGCTCGGTTCGTAAGCCAACTAATTGCAGCATCTCTCGAGCTTGCTCTTCACGTTGGGCGGCAGTTATCTCAGGCTTGTTGATCAACAATGGCTCGCACAATATTTGGCTGATCTTCTGTCGCGGGTTGAGCGAGCCGTACGGGTCTTGAAATACAAGCTGCACAGACGATCGAATCTCGCTTGCCGCCGGCTCATCCGCTTTTATCGTTGTACCATCGAGCGTGAACGAGCCTTGACCCGGTGGTTCGATCATACTGATCACCCGCGCTAGCGTCGATTTACCACAACCGGACTCACCAACAACAGCAAGTGTTTTACCGGCCTGCAGATTAAACGAGGTGGTACTCAATGCACGCACCGTAGCGCTCTTACCAAATAGACCCGTGCGTACCGTATAGAAACGGTTGATGCCTTCAGCTTGTAAAAGTGTTTCACTCATTACGCTACTGACGCCGATTTGCCTAAAGGATAATGACAACGCACTGAAGTAGGATCGTCGCTATTGGCGATTGGTACTTCTTTCACGCATAGTTCGGTTGCAAATTCACATCGCGGTGAAAACAAACAACCCGATGGCCGATCAAATTGCCCCGGCACAACACCAGGAATGCTAGGCAACATCTTGCCTGTAGCCCGCTCAGGCAAGGCAGCTAGCAAGGCGTGCGTATAAGGGTGACGGGGCGTTGCAAACAAAGCTTCGACTGATTGCTCTTCAACTTTTTGACCAGCGTATTGCACACTCACGCGTTGCGCCGTTTCCGCCACGACACCCATATCATGAGTAATCAGCACCAGCGCCATATCATGCTGTTGATTAAGCTCCAATAACAACTCGAGTATTTGTGCTTGTATGGTTACATCCAGCGCGGTCGTGGGTTCGTCAGCAATGAGCAGCTTAGGCTTGCAAGCAATAGCCATCGCAATCATCACTCGTTGGTTCATGCCACCTGAAAGCTGGTGTGGAAATGCACCAAGTCGCTTGGTAGGTTCAGGTATTCCGACCATTTCCAGTAACTCAACAGCACGATGCTTTCGTTCTCGTCTGCTCAATGGCAAGTGCGCCTTAAGTGCTTCGCGCAATTGAAACCCAACCGTAAAGCACGGATTAAGGCTGGACATGGGTTCTTGAAAAATCATCGACATGTCTTTACCAACAATATCGCGTCGTTGTTTTGAATCTAAGCCTGCAAGATCGACCCCGTTAAACATCATACTATCCGCGGTAACAGTGGCAGTCCAAGGTAGCAAACCCATCACCGCTAACATGGATACTGATTTTCCAGAACCTGATTCGCCAACAATGGCTAAGACATCATTAGCACCGACCGCTACATCAATACTATCAACTGCGCGAAACGGCCCTTGCGAGGTTTTAAATTCGACCGTGAGATTGTTAACTTCAAGCAGTGCCATGACATCAACTCCGCTTTAGCTTGGGGTCGAGTGCATCACGCAAACCATCGCCCATTAAATTAATCGATAACACCGTAATCAATATCGCCAAACCCGGCAGCGTAACTAACCACCAAGCACGCAATATAAATTCTCGTGCTTCCGACAACATTGTGCCCCACTCTGGTTTAGGCGGCTGCGCGCCCAGGCCAAGAAACCCTAATGCAGCGGCATCGAGTATTGCCGTAGAAAACGACAGGGCGGCTTGCACGATAATGGGGGCAAGACAATTTGGGAGCACGGTGATGAACATCAAACGCAAGGTCCCTGAACCCACCATTCGCGCAGACGTTACGTAGTCTTTAGGTAGTTCGGCCAACACAGCGGCACGAGTGAGCCGCACATACTGCGGCTGCAATACTATTGCAATCGCTAACATTGCATTGATTAACGATGGCCCTAGTATCGCCACCATAACCAAAGCCAGCAACAAGCTAGGGAACGCTAAAATCACGTCCATCAAACGCATGATCATGATTTCGACCCAACCACCAACAAAACCTGCGATCAATCCAATCGTGACGCCACTTAGCAATGAAATGGACACAACGATAAGCCCAATAAAAAACGAAAACCGAGCACCGTGAATTAAGCGCGATAACATGTCACGACCAACCGCATCGGTACCGAGTAAAAATTCGGTTGTGCCGCCCTCTTGCCAAAACGGTGGCTGAAGTAAATGGTCGCGGTATTGATCAGAAGGCGAATACGGTGCGAGAACATCAGCGAATATCGCAATCAAAATAAATGATAGGAAAACAATGAGCCCGGCAACTGCACCGCGATTTTCGCTAAAGTAATTCCAGAACTCCCGGAAACGGCCAGGTCGCTGTTGCTCAATGGCTTCAATTTGTGTATCAACAATAGCCATTAGGATTTTCTGATCTTTGGGTTAATGATGCCGTAGAGTAAATCAACAAATAAATTGACTAACATCACCATACCAGCGATGAGCATCAAGCCGCCCTGCACTACTGGATAGTCGCGGCTTCTTATCGATTCCACCATCCACTTACCAATGCCAGGCCACGAAAATATCGTTTCAGTGAGTATGGCGCCGGCTAGCAAAGTACCTACAGACAAACCAATGACTGTTATCACCGGTATTAAGGCATTGCGCAACGCGTGCAAACCGTTAATGCGGAACGGACTTAAGCCTTTTGCTCTTGCTGTGCGAATGTAATCCTCGCTTAACACTTCAAGCATGGCTGATCGAGTTTGCCGCGCAATAACGGCCAGTGGAATGGTGCCCAACACAATGGTTGGCAATATTAAATGATCTATAGCGGATCTAAAAGCACCTTCCTGGCCTGACCGCCACGCATCGATCAACATAAAGCCTGTTTCAGCCGGGAAATAATACAGCAAGGAGATACGCCCAGATACGGGTGTCCATCCAAGCGTGCCAGAGAAGAAAATTATCAGCAGAAGTGCCCACCAAAATATCGGCATTGAAAAACCAACCAACGCGGTTGACATCAATAATTGATCTGGCCACTTACCGCGATAAATAGCCGCAACGATACCGGATGGAATGCCGATAATAATTGAAAAAATAATGGCACAAACTGATAATTCTAACGTTGCGGGGAACAAAGCAAAAAACTCATCCCATACCGGGCGCTTAGTACGAAACGAGATACCCAGATCACCCCGCAGCATTCCGGATAGGTAATCCCAATATTGTTGCCATAACGGTTGGTCATAACCGTATTGAGCAAGCAACTTGGCATGACGCTCAGCGCTCATCCCTCGCTCGCCAGCCATGATTAGAATCGGATCACCCGGTATTAAGCGGATAAACAAAAACGTAATGATCGACACCCCGATAAAAGTCGGGATAGTGGTACCGAGACGCTTTAATACAAATTGAATCACGATGAAGGCGCAGCGTTATGTACGAGCCACAAATTGCAATTGCTTGCTAAATGTAGTCAGTGATTCGGAGCCTGATTCGGTGATTAATACATCGTCTTCAATGCGTACACCAAAATCGTCTATCTCATAAAGCCCTGGCTCAACCGTAAACACCATGCCAGCTTCAAGCAGTTGTTTATTACCGCGCATAATGTAAGGGTCTTCGTGAATATCACGGCCCAAGCCATGGCCTGTTTTATGTCTTATTCGTTCTGCATAAGCCGAGGCTTCTAGTACAGCCGTAGTCGCATCATCCACATCGTGCGCAGTGACGCCTGGCTTAGATGCAGCCAAACCGGCAAGATTAGCCTCAAGCACGGTGTTGTAGATTGATTGCTGACGATCATCACAATACTCTACAAAAAAGGTGCGGGTCATATCAGCGCATACCCCTTGGTATCGAGCGCCGAAATCTAACAACAAGGCATCACCTGCTTTGATCGCGTAATCACTTCGAGCTTGCGCATGGGAGTTGGCTGAATTTGTGGCAGCTGCAACAATGGGTGAGAATGCCATTCCACTCGCGCCATTGGCTAACAACCGTTGTACGAGAATGCTCTCTATTTGTGTCTCTGTCATTCCTATGCGAACTTGTTCAAGTGTTTCACTTAAAGATTGTTCTGAAATAGCAATCGCGCGACGCATTGCCACAAGCTCATCGTCGGTTTTATACAACCGTAAAGATGCGATCGCTACTTGAGCATCAACTAGTTCACAACTTGGCAACGCCTGTTTGATCGCGTGATGCTCAAATACGCGCATCACTTGGCCTTCCACACCAATACGATTAAACGGCTTGCCTTTAAGCAAAGTATCAAACGCACCTTGATAACCCGCTTGGTCACGCCAATCAACCACATCGCCTTCAAAATTGATTGCCGCGAATGAACTCATCTCAAGATTAGGCACAACAGCGCAAGGCGCACCTTCAGCAGGTATAAACACCACAAGAGGGCGTTCGTTTACATGAAATTCTTTTTTAAATAGGCGTGAAAAGTTCGAACCCGGCACCAATGCCAAGGCATCAAGTTGTTGATCACGTGCTATTTGCTGATAAGCCTGAACAGGGTTATTCATGTTTTATATAATTTTATTGGGAAGAACTGGAGCCGTTGAATTACGGCTCCAGCTTGACTTAAACAACATCAAACGCAATAGCGATGATGCTTACTTTTCGATGCTAACGCCATAGAAGATATGGCCACCAAATGGATCGATTTTGAAGTCTTTCACTTCTTTGCGAACTGGCTTGTACACAATAGAGTGAGCGATCGTAGCCCATGGCGCTTGCTCTTTAAAGATACGCTGTGCATCTTTGTAAAGTGCAGTTCGCTCAGCTGGGTCAGATACCGTTTTGGCTTTTTGAATCACATCATCAAAAGGCTTATGGCACCACTGAGCGCGATTTGATCTTTCAACACCATCACAACCTAGCAGCACTGCTAAGAAGTTATCTGGATCGCCATTATCACCAGTCCAACCTAGTAGCACAGCACCTTTACGGTCTAGATTTTTAGACAGCTTTAGGTACTCGCCCCACTCGTACGAAATAATCTCTACTTCAACGCCAACTTGCTTCATGTCTTCCTGCATGAGTTCAGCCATGCGTCGTGCGTTAGGGTTATACGGACGTTGCACTGGCATTGCCCAGATTTCCATTTTTAGATCAGTAACGCCTTCGGCTTCTAACATCGCTTTAGCCGCTTCTGGATCATACGGATCATCAACAGTGGTTTCGTCGTAAGACCAAATGGTTGGTGGGATTGGGTTTTTAGCAATCTTGCCTGAACCTTGGAATACCGCATCGAGAATGGCTTGCTTGTTGATTGCCATATTAAGTGCCTTTCGCACGTTTACGTTATCGAATGGTGCTACTTGTGTGTTGTAGGCAAGGTAGCCAACATTTAAACCTTCTTGCTCCATCAATGTAATGGACTCATCCGCAGCCATCTGCTCAAGATCAGCGGGGTTAGGATAAGGCATTACGTGACACTCACCAGCAAGCACGCGCTGGTAACGAACTGACGCATCAGTTGTGATAGCAAACACTAGGTTTTTAATTGCAGCTTCACCTGCCCAGTAATCAGCATGAGAGGCGTAACGAATAACCGCATCTTTTTGATAAGCAACATACTTAAATGGGCCTGTACCAATCGGTTGTTGATTAACCATCTCTGGTGTACCGGCTTCCATCATCATCTCGCCATACTCAGCCGACATGATCGATGCGAAGTCCATACCTAAGTTTGCGATCATAGGTGCCTCAGGGCGGTTAAGTACAAACTTGACTGTGTTGTCATCAACTTTTTCGATTGATGCAATTAAGTCAGGCATAGACATGCCACCAAAGTACTCCCATGTTCCACCAGACACACCGTAGTAAGGGTGATCTTCAAGACGCTGACGATCGAATGAGTAGATGACATCGTCTGCATTCATGTCACGAGTTGGCGTGAAGTATTCCGTTGTATGAAACTTTACGCCTTTGCGTAAATTAAACGTGTACTCAAGACCATCTTCTGAGACTTCCCAGCTCTCAGCCAAGGCGGGTGCGATAGTCGTAGTGCCACGCTCAAACTCAACCAGCTTGTTGTAGAGTTGACGCGATGATGCATCAAACGTTGTGCCCGATGTATACAGCGCAGGGTCAAAACCATCTGGCGACCCTTCCGAACAGTACACTAGCGTTTGCGCTGCTAACGTAGAACTGACCGACATACCCAAAAGGGTTAATGCGCCGGCTAAACCATGTATTTTTTTCATATGAATTCCTCTTCGCTTTTTAGTTTTAATTAATGGTGCAATTGAGTGCCCGTACTAAGCGCGTGCGAATTGCAATAACGAGTCATTTTTGTATGCGAACATTCGCCAATGGATGTGCGAACCTACCTATTGAGTGTACCGACTAAGCTGTTCAAAATGAAGCCTTTTAAAATACAAACTTATTGTTTGGGTATTCTCAACAATGCAATTACGCTACACCATAATCATTATTTTTCAAACGTTTAACCGTATTATTTAAAGCGTTTTACTATTAAATTTTGTAGCTAACAAAAATCTACTTTTGATCTTTACTCCTTCACACGTTGTTACCGAAGGATACGATCATGTCTACAGTTGTCATTGGAAAAGCAAGCGATAGAAACATCACTCCACGCTTAATGGAGCAAATGTTCAAATTACGTTATGACGTTTTTCACGAAAAGTTAGGCTGGCAAGTTGATGGAACCAATCAACAAGAACGCGACGACTTCGACTATCTCAACCCAATCTACATGATTGCAGGCGATCAACAACATGCACAAGGCTGTTGGCGTTTACTACCCACCACTGGCCCTAACATGCTGGCCAATACGTTCCCGCAATTGCTGCGCGGAGAAAAAATGCCAATCACAGAATCTATTTGGGAGCTAAGTCGTTTTGCTGTAACGAGCGCATCACGTCGCTACAAAGGGCAAATCTATTTAAGTGACTTAACTTACGCCATGATTGATGAGCTCATTACTTTTGCTGATAGCAAACGCATTAATCAATATGTGACTGTAACTAGCGTTTCGGTGGAACGACTAATGAAGCGCTGCGATATTCCAATGATTCGATTTGGCGATGGCGAATCAACCATGGTTGGATCAGTTGAATCGGTTGCTTGTTGGATACCCGTAAACGAGCAATTTAGAAATGCTGTTGCACACGCCAATGAAGCGCTTAAAACAGCGTAATGCGTGACTGAGTAACCGCTTTGGCAACGGCTTGAGGACGATTAGCTACTTCCATTTTGTTTATTGCATTTTTTAGATGGAAGGTTACTGTGCTCTCGGAAAGATTCAGTATTCTAGAGATCTCCCAAGCCGTTTTACCATTAGCCGTCCATTGCAAACACTCACACTCCCGCACGGTGAGTTGGGATTCCGGCGTTTCGCCACCAACGGCGTTAACCACTCGTTTAAGGGCCTCGTGAGTAGATTGCGCAATAAATTGAGTATGGAAGCGAGTATCTTTTATTGTTGTTGGGCTATATCTTTCCGATGAGCCCAAGCTCATCATGCCCCATTCACCACCAGGACCATGAACTGGCACACTTACGCCCTGACGTAAACCGTAAACCATGGCTTCGCTCATCACTTCACGCTCAGCCGCACCGCGCCTACCTTTTGTGACCGCAAGCTGCGACCATTCAATGGCGGATGTATTGACGCTGCAATGTTTAACAGTCGGATCTGAATACATGTACCCCGCGCTGTCATAATGTTCGCGCCAAGGGTCGGGGAACCCGTTTAGGATAACGATGTTTTCAACGAGAGGAAAATACGCCCCGTAAATAAAGTGTTCAAACCCTAGGGTGTGTGCAAATGTTTTGCACACTTCTTTAATCTCGTCCTGGGTTGCGCAGGAAGAGAGAGACTCAGAATACTCAAATAATCGTTCTAGTTTCACGACCCGTGTCTCTTAACGATGAGTCAGGTCACCAGCTGTGCTATCAAAACCATTGTTGCAGTTGCAAACAAAAGGTAATAAACACGACCCTTCAAGCCACAATTATGGTTACATTTAACCAATTGCGGTTGTTGCTTACGTTATTTTGCATGAAGCTTACCGCAATTAATAGGTTTTTTGCCGCAACCGAGCGGTTAAAACCACAACCATTGTTCAAAGATGAATCAATAATTCTGGAAATCATATGAAAGACGCGCAAACCTTATTGAAAGATGTCGAGCTTTTTAATCATCTAACCGATGAGCAAATCAGTGAGCTTGCGGGTCAATCACGCGAAGTGCAGTTTCGAAAAAACGCTATTTTAATGACGGAAGGCGATGCTGGCGAATCCATGTATGTGATCGCATCAGGCCTCGTGAAAGTGTTTGTCAGTGACGATGACGGTAAAGAATTGGTGCTCTATGAGCAAGGTGAAGGCGCTGTTATCGGCGATATCGCGCTGCTCGATGATGAACCACGATCTGCATCAGTCGCTACTCTTGAAAACACAACCGCAGTGATGATCAACAAATCCGATTTTTTACGCACCATGCAATCAAGCCCCGAAATGGCCTTAGGCATCATCCGCTCCCTAACACAACGTCTGCGTCAGGCGACTGAAGGTAGCCGTAGCCTTGCATTAGATAACGTTTATCGGCGCCTTGCAGACAAACTGCTAGAGCTCAGCGAAGAAGCCGGTGACGGTGTTATGCAACTATCAAAAAAATATTCTCACCAAGAGCTTGGCAACATGATCGGCGCATCCAGAGAGATGGTTGGAAAAGTCATGGCCGAACTGATCAAAGGTGAGTATGTAGAGTTACGCGACGGTATTATTTTTATATTGCGTAAACTGCCTCGACATTGGTAAGCGGTAGGGGTAAGCGGCGTATCGCTTCATCACACGCAGACTGTCCTCGCCGCAAATAGTCAGACCGTCATCTGCACAAATACGTTTGTCATCCCCGCGAAGGCGGGGATGACAGCTAAGCATCGTCCGGTTTTGAACTATCGGGCTTAATCGAAGGCGTCTTCATCGATTTGCTTGCAGTTTGGCTAACCGTGTTATTAGCAATCGGGTTGTTCGTTAGTGGCTTGCTAGCAACCACTTTTTTGGTAGCACTTATAGCAACCTCTTCATTATCAACCGCGGCTTCAGCCTTGTCCGTGGCGCGCTGGCCTTTCCGGCGTTGATGTGGCAATTCAAAGTTTGCACTTTTAGGGCGAAACGCAGTAGTGGGTAACCAATCGCTAAATTCCTCACCATAGACTTCCCATATAGTGACAAACAGCGCTGCAATGATAGGCCCAATAATAAAACCCATAAAGCCAAACAACAGCAAGCCACCTAGCGTACTAAAGAAAATATACAGCTCATGCAGCTGAGTATCATTGCCCACAAGCTTTGGCCGCAACAAGTTATCAACTGTACCAACAACCACAACACAATAAATCGTTAGGCCAACAGCCTCAATAATTTGACCCGACACAGCAAGATAAATTGCCACAGGAGCCCAAACAAAAGCGGTACCGATGCCGGGCACCACTGACATAAACATCATCACCACAGCCCAAAAAAGAGAGTTGGGAATACCAACAAACCACAAAGCCAAACCCGCAAGCGTGCCTTGCAAAACACCAATAACTGCAGTGCCTTTTATGGTTGCCCGAGTTACTGAAGTAAATCGGTGTAGCAGTTTTTTTTCATCGACATCGTTAAGCGGGATGTAGTACAGCAGGTAATACAACAGGCGATCACCATCCATAAGAAAAAAGAACATGGTGTACAACACAATCACGCTGGACAACAACATGCCAAATGCACTAGCTGTTGTTTGCTGCACAAACCCAACTGCTGCTTTTGAAAAGTTACCCGTTAGATCTCTAAGAATGCCGAGCAAACTATCTCGATAAGGCAACAACTGTTCGTAAAACGGAAGCGCGGCTAATTTTTCAGTGAAGAGTTGGGGGTGCTGAAGTTGTTGCGCAACTTTGGGCCAGGCGATTTGTAAGATGTCGCTTGCTTGCCCTAGTACCGCGCCACCCAAAACAAACAACGGTATAAACACGAATGTCATGACACACAACAAAGTGAATAGCGCAGCGAGGCTTTCACGCCCCTTAACGAGCGTCAGTATTTTTCGGTAGAGAGGTGTAAATAGCGCAGCAAACAATGCTGCTAAAAATATAGACAGTAAAAAGGGTTTGATCACATTCAAAAACAGCGCTGATATTAGAATCAGCACCAGAATCAAAACGCCTCTATTAACGAGTTTTTGCTGCATGGTATTAACTTTAACCGATTGCACTGGAGTCTAGTTGACCAGGCTTGGAATGTCAGCCGTAGCCATTGCTTGCAATCATCCTGCCGGTGCCTGCCCAATTTGGTGCACAATAGACTTTTAACAGCGTTAAGGGCGATTATGAGCGAGCAATCACTATGTGACATCGGGCTTATTGGCTTAGCCGTCATGGGCCAGAACCTCATCCTCAACATGAACGACCGAGGTTATCGCGTGGCGGCCTATAACCGCACAGGCAGCGTAACCACCGCATTTTTAGCAGGTGAAGCCAAAGGCACAAAAATCGTTGGCGCAGACTCACTTCAAGCGCTAGTTGATCAGCTAGCCTCACCGCGGAAGGTGATGTTGATGGTGAAGGCCGGCAAGGCCGTGGATGCCGTGATAGAACAGCTCCTACCCCTGCTAAACGATGGCGACATTATCATTGACGGCGGTAATTCCAACTACGAAGACACGCAACGCCGCTCACTTGCCTTACAACAGAAAAACATTCGCTTTGTCGGTATGGGCGTATCAGGTGGTGAAGAAGGTGCACGACACGGCCCATCGCTGATGCCAGGTGGCGATATCAATGCATGGCCAGAAATCAAAGAGTTGTTTCAAGCCATCGCTGCAAAGACGGAACAGGGCGAACCCTGCTGCGAATGGGTTGGCAAGAATGGCGCTGGCCATTTTGTCAAAATGGTACATAACGGGATTGAATACGGCGATATGCAGCTCATCTGCGAGTCTTATCACTTTATGAAATCAGCTCTCAACATGAGCAACGACGACATGCATCACGTCTTCGCTGCCTGGGACAAGGGCGCACTCAATAGTTACTTGATTGAAATAACTGCCGACATTCTGGCCCACAAAACTGATGGCGAACACACTGTTGATCGAATATTGGATAAAGCCGGGCAAAAAGGCACTGGCAAATGGACGGCAATCAATGCACTCGATTTCGGCGTGCCACTCCCACTCATAACTGAAGCCGTGTTTTCCCGCTTCTTGTCATCATTAAAATCTGAACGAGTGGGTGCCGCCAAAAAACTTAAAGGCCCTGGGCCATTGCCAGCGAACGCCACTGTAGAAGACCTGGAGCAAGCATTACTGGCTTCAAGAACAATTTCATACGCACAAGGTTTTGTATTAATTCAACGTGCGGCTGAGCAGTTTGAGTGGGATATCGACTTAGCAGCGGTAGCTCAACTATGGCGTGCCGGATGCATTATTCGTTCAGCGTTTTTAACTGACATCAGAGCAGCATTTACAAACAACCCGCAGTTACAGAATTTATTATTGGATGATCACTTTGCAAAGCTTATCGATAACGCGCAACCAGCCTGGCGTAAAGCAACCTGCGATGCATTGATGGCCGGTGTTCCTGTGCCGGCCTTGGCATCGGCATTGTGCTACTACGATGGTTATCGCACGGCTACTCTACCCGCCAATTTACTGCAAGCGCAACGCGATTACTTTGGCGCCCATCGCTATCAACTACAGGCAGGCGGCGATGATACCTATCACACCGAATGGCAAGAGTAACTGAGCTATTGGCGCAGTAACAGCGCCAATACAAGGGGTAAATAAATAATGGCTGAGAGGTGCGTAACCAATATCAAACTGGACACCTCAGTAGGGTCACGATTGTGACGCACCAGCAGCAGAAAATTAAACACCGCCACCGGCGCGATGGTTTCCAAAATCAATACGCCGCGTGCTACGCCAGTAAAACCGAGGAAGTCGGCTAGCAAAAATGCTACTGGTACGGTTAGTAAGATTCGAAAAGTTGACCACAGTAATGCCGAGGGCAAATGCTTTGCTTTCATACCTGCCAAACTGACACCAAGCGTAATAAGCATGATGGGTATGACGAGCTGGCCAAGCAGCTGAGTGGTATCAGCCACCACTTCTGGCAGTTCAAAGCCTGATAGCCTAAAGACCACACCCACTATGACGGAGATAAGTACTGGCGAGCGTATCGTTTTTGAGATGTTCGCGCGACCAGCATAAACAGCATCCCCCAAGCTGAAAAGCAACAACACCTGCACCGAAAAAAAGGCCATAGCATATGCCAAACCTTCTTCACCAAAAGCGAAAAAACAAATAGGCAACCCGAGGTTACCAGTATTGCCCACCGCCATCGCCACGCACAATCGCCAGTCTTTTTTTGCAAGCTTAAGTGCGACAATTGATAGCGATACAATAATAATATGAACTAGCAAAGTGGCGAAAGCCATTCTGCCAAGCTCCAAAATTTCGATTTGAGAGGTGGCCAAGGTATAAAACAACAAAGCTGGCATACCTACATCAATAACCAAAGTGGTTACAAATTTAATTGGATACTCTGGCCCACGGTGATACCAGGCAACACCAATCAGCGCTAGAAACGCGCTAGGAGTTAGTATCGATAACACTTCTAATGCCAGAGAAATCACATTCTTGATTTATTGTTAGTTATATAGGCTGGGCAAGAATCCAGTCGGGCATCGCCGCCGGCACAGTATAGTTCACCACTTAAACAAAGGGCGTGGTAAGTCCTGGGTAAGGGGATATATCCAGTTTTGCACTGGGTGATCACGAGATATACTGCTTAGATCAATTTGCTCGTTAATAAGCCGCACCGGCTTACGTGTATTAAGTGAGCAGCTGGTATCTGCATAAACCGCTACGTCAGCACCCGACCGCTGGGTATACTCAGTATCTAACATTTGTGCAAACTGCCAAACTAGTTCAGGTATACATGCTAGTCGGTAAAGCTGCTTTCGGTTTAGGTATTGATCAGGCTTTACACGCTCTACTCTGTTGTTGCTATCCACAATAGTGAATACAACCGAGCCTCGCTTATCCCTGAGCTTCATGCGCCAACTAAATTGGTGCCCAGCTTCATTCCACGCAACATCGCCAGGCATCATGAAATGACGCAATGGCACCGCCACCTGAAGCAGTAGCCAGATACCCATAAACGCAACAATAGCGCGTTGCCCAATACCCGGCTTAATAACTTCGCTATTAGCAACGGCCTGCGCCAGATGCCGCCCTTTTAACCACCAACCTTTTTGATTGAACCAAGTGATAACCTGACGAGGCCAGTCAGGATCAAACAATAACAAGGTAGCGGCCAGGGTGAGCCACGGAAAGATACCGATGTTAAACACCATCGTATTGATAATATGAAATACGCAATAAACCAAAAATACGATTAAGCGTGTTTTTTTAAACAACAACAATGGTGCACCAACGATATGCAATAAAATAACACCGTAGCTAGCTAACGCTATACCTGGATCGCCAGTGAGCCATTGAAAAATGCTTGCCTCATCGGCCGCGGATGTTTGCATCCATAAACGCATAGGCTCTAAGTTAAGCCAGTCGTAGTTAAGCTTAACCAATCCTGCGTAAATCAAAATGATTTCAAGCTGCATCGCCATCCATACCAAAGCCCAATTTGGAATAGTTGAGCGAGTACGTTTATTGTTAAGTTTGGCGGCCCTATAAGCATCAACGGACCAAATGCGATTTGCCGGAAGAAATATCATGATGCCGCCAATCAACATCACCATATAAAAGTGGTTTAAGTACAATGCTTGATCAAGAAAGAACTGGTAGGAAAAACACAACAGCAGAACAACCGAGCACAGCCGGTAATACCAACCCAGCATGACACCCAATGCGCTAACCCCCATCAGCGCCAATACCCATTCCAAACCGTGGCTTGGCAATAGAGTGACCCACTCAAAATATTGGTATTTGAACAAGATACTAGAGCTGCGATACATGCAATCTAGACATAGAAATAGGCCGTAGTTAACGCTTTCAAACAGCAACAAACCGCCAAAACAGATTCTGAACACGGCGAGAGAACTCGCGTCTACTTCACGGAACAAATATCGCCACAAGCCCCCGCGCGAGCTAAATTCTCGATTTACACCCATTTTTTCAACCTGTCATCACAATTTATCGCTTCGCCACTAAAGAACGCGAGTTTATTGGCCGCCACAACCCGCATAGCACTCCGTCTTGAATTTGCGCAAATTAGCGTGGGTGATTTCAGTCGGAACACATACAGTAATCAGGTAAAGGATTTCACTATGCATAGTGTTGCACATTTTATGGACCGTAGAACAATAACCGCATTCGCTGTGGCTCTAACTGTGTCTCTACCAGCCACTGCTGACGATTTGGATGTGTACACCGGAACACAATCTGGTAATAACAAACCGAATATATTATTGGTGCTCGATTACTCTGGAAGTATGCAAGAAGACGTTAGTGGTTTCCCAACAACCGTCGATGCTGATCGAAAGATCACTATCCTGAGAAATGCCGTAAACGACTTGATGGACAAGTACGAGAATAATATTAACCTCGGCCTAGGCGCACTTTATGACAATAGCCCATCAGGTGTGAGATGGCCAATATCTGAACTCTCCGACGATCCACATAATATTGATAATGCGATTCCTGAAGCGACGTATTCGATGAAAGATATTATCAATGCGCAAATGGATCAACGCGGTGCAAATGGCTCTACCAATACAGTTAGCGCACTTGCGGACGCAGCGTTATACTTTCAGGGCGGGCCCGTTACACACAACGACCGACGCCTTACGGATTCTTGGTACCACAAGCCAGACGCATGGAACGATACGAATCAACGATACGAAGGTGGCAACGCATATAGCGCACTACCCGCTAGTTACTCTCCAAAAGATGCTTACAACCCGGACACAAGTGACGGCAATCAAACTGCCTGGTGTCGCAACTATCAAGTATACGATGCAACAAAAACGAACTATTGCGAAGGCAAAATTCCACTCCAACCCTGCTCTGATCACCCACCCGGTGTGGGCTTTTGGAATCATGATGACAACCCTGACACGCCAGAAATAGAAGGCAGTTATGGTGGATATGAAGCCTGCGAGTACAAAACCAATACGTCTTGGAATCAGCCAGAATATATATCACCAATAACACACGAGTGCCAAAAGAACTTCATGATATTGATATCTGATGGCCTACCTACAGTACGCAATGATGGCGCGACATTAAAGAGTGTTTTAGATATACCACCCGGCCAACCAACCGTTTGCGAAGACGTCAGCGTATCGATATTTAACGACGCTTCAAACACATCGGGCAACTGTGGAGCGGAGATTCTGGCGAAAATGGCCAACGAAAATCAAGTAAAGGGTATAGATAAGTCAACAGTATCAACCTACACAATCGGATTCTCTGTCAGCGGTGCTGGTGGCAGCTATCTAGACAAGTTGGCTAAGGCAGGAGACGGCAAATTCCTCCAAGCCAACAACGCAGATGAGCTAGACAAAGCACTAGGCGACCTCGTGGATCAATTTCTGCTAGGCAGTGAAAACTTTACTGAGCTAAGCATTGACTTAGACAGAGCCAACTTTTCGCATGATAATAGAGCGTATTTTTCCTTGTTCAAACCTAGCTACAAAAGCGCGTGGGAAGGCAATGTCAAAGGCTACTTCGTCACTGATAATGGCCTTATGGACATTAACAACCAAGAAGCCATTGTCATAAAAGAAGGGAAAACTGAATTTGCTGAAACAGCACAGAGCTTTTGGTCAAGCACTCCCGATGGAAATGTAGCAACTGAAGGCGGCGCTTCAGAACACATGGTCACGAGCGTTAGAAATCTTTATACTTTTACTGGTGATACTAACAACATCAACGGCGCGGGTGAAGATTTAACCTCTGCGGTCAACGCACTGCACAAGAGCAACACCGCTATCACGCAAAACATGCTCAACAACCCCACGGACAGCGCTGCACTGCTTGATTGGATACAAACTGCACCAATGGGCGATGCATTGCACAGCAAAGTGGTCACGGCAAATTATGGCAACCAAACGGTAGCCTACGCAATCACAAACCAGGGCTTCTTACATGCCATTGATGCGACTACGCCAATTGATATAAATGCTTCTGATTCTTCAGGTGGAAACGAGCTATTTGCATTTATGCCTCAAGAGTTATTGGCAAATTTGCCGGCTTTGAAAGAAAACATAAGAGACCCACAGAATCATATCTATGGCCTCGATGGACAAATCACTCCTGTTCACACAGATACCAATGGTGATGGCATCGTCGATAATGGTGAAGAGCTTTTATTGGTGTTTGGTATGCGCCGAGGTGGTAACAACTACTATGCCGTGGATGTGACTACACCTAGCTCACCAAAGCTTGTATGGCAGATTAAAGGTGGTGTAGCACCGTATGAGAACCTAGCTCAAACATGGTCGCGTATGTCGCTAATAACAGGCAGCACTGGACCGAACAAAGAAGATAAAGAGAAAGTGTTAGTGTTTGCCGGTGGTTATGATGCAGCAGTAGTAGATGACACTGATGGTAGCGCCAAAGCAAATGGCAATGCAATCTACGTTGTCGATCTTGACGGCAAGCATATTTGGTCCACGAATGGCCTTTCAACTGCTGGCATGGATTACTCCATTCCATCTGACTTGACCATTATTGATACCGATGCTGATAGCAAAGCCGATCGTATGTACGTAGGTGATACTGGCGGAAATGTATGGCGAGTTGATTTTGACCTCGTTAGAAAAACGAGTGATTACAAGGTTACGCCATTCGCTAAATTGAAAAATGAAGCCGGTGACAATCAACCATTTTTCTACCCACCAAGCGTTGCGTTTAATAGCTCGTCGCTTGGCGACTTCTTGTCAATATCTCTGGCATCAGGCAATCGAACTGATCCAGTAAAATTAGATGCACAAAATGCAATCTACATGATGAGAGATGAAGATACTCGCAGAGGCGGAACAACTTCAACCAACGGGCCAATCGAACTCAACGCGCTATACCCTGCAACTAACAACGACGTTGCATCGGCTGATCCTGATATTGCAGCAGCAGCTAGAAACCAATTAGCCATAGATAGAGGTTGGTACATCAATCTTGACGTTGGCGAAAAAGGCTTATCATCATTAGTTTCATTTGAGGGAAACCTTATGGCAACAACTTATAAACCTGCTGTGCCAGATGAAAACGGACTAAGCGGGAATAATGCTAACGCTGCATGCGGGGTAATTTCAACTGGTGGGCTTTACATCATGGATATATCCGATGGCCGCCCAGTTAAGTATCTTGATGATGGCACAGCACAAACCGAAGGCTTAATTGCTTCAGATCGTGTAACACCTTTAACAGGGACTAGCATTCCAAGCTCGCCAGTTCTCGTATTTCCAAAAGGTTCAAGCCAGGTGAACATCATTGTTGATAAAGAATCAATTTCAACAGTATCACAACGTTTGAACACAGTATTCTGGCACGCTCAGTAAGCTCAAAGAGTCATACCCGATAGCCTGCCGGCTATCGGGTACCGAACAACTCCCCACGATATATCGAAACTCCCCACAAATTCACCTTTTTTTGTGCATAAAGCACTGTCTCTACTAGTCAATGATTCTCCGCATCAGTCGATAAATTAGGCAGGAATTCTAAAATACGGCAGAAACCGCATAATGAAAATCAGTCCACTTTTGAAAGAATTGGTAGATGGTGATGGATCAGATCTATATCTAGCAACTGGTGCCCCACCCAGTGCTAAATTCTCTGGTGCCTTGAGACAACTCAATGATCGCCCCTACGAAAATGGCGAAATTCTTGATATAGCCAATGAGATCATGAACGAAGAGCAGCGCGCTGACTTCGAAGCGGATCTTGAAATGAATCTAGCGATCGCGCTAGATAACATTGGGCGATTTCGGATTAACATTTTTCAGCAGCGTAACGAAATATCGTTAGTTGCTCGAAACATTCAAACTGAAATTCCAAAGATCGACGACTTAGGCTTACCTGAAATCCTAAAAGACGTTATCACCGCAAAGAACGGCTTGGTATTATTTGTTGGCGGTACTGGCTCTGGTAAATCTACATCACTTGCGGCCTTAATTGATCATCGCAATACAACAAGCGCCGGGCATATCATCACAATCGAAGATCCTGTTGAGTACGTTCACCAACATAAAAAATGTATCGTTAACCAGCGCGAAGTTGGTGTGGATACAAAGAGTTTTCATCACGCACTTAAAAACACCCTGCGCCAAGCACCGGACGTTATCTTAATTGGTGAGATACGCGACAGAGAGACGATGGAACACGCACTAGCATTTGCCGAGACAGGCCACTTGGCTATCTCAACATTACATGCAAACAACGCTAATCAAGCACTCGACAGAATCATTAACTTCTTCCCCGAAGAACGCAAAGCCCAGCTTTTACATGACATGGGTAATAACATTAAAGCGTTTGTATCTCAGCGATTAGTGCCTACTGTTGATGGTAAGCGATGCGCAGCTATCGAAATATTACTCGGCTCACACACAGTTAAGCAGATGATCATGAAAGATCAGCTGTCTGATATCAAAGAAGTGATGCAAAAATCAGAAAACATCGGCATGAAAACATTTGATAGTGCGTTGTTTGAATTGTGCAAAGAAGGCCGTATCAGTGTTGAAGAAGCAATTAAAAATGCAGATTCCGCTAATAATCTTCGCTTACGCTTAAAACTCTCAGGTGGCGGTGAAGAACAAGAAGACGCAAGCGATATGCTACTGCGGGGTGAAACACCAGCCAAGAAAGCAGAGTCAAGTGCCGAAGATAAAGCTGACGATGTGGAGGCTAAGAAAGCAGAACTACCGGATGCTGTCAGAGAGTTGATGGAGAAGCGGGAAAAAGAAAAGGCTGAAGCTGCAAACAAGGCACCAGAAAAAGATTCCTTGGCAGAAACCGCCGCTTTGTTCGAGCTATCTCTAGAAGAAGACGCGCCTGAAGAGCCAGAAGAGCCCGGAGAAGATGAAGACGGCGCGCCTAAGCCAGGCATGGGCATGATCGGCTAGCAAGTTAGATAGAAAGGTTTTATTGTCATCTCGGAACGCCGCGCAGGCGTTCCGGGATGACAGTAGTGGTGTCCTGTCTCTGCAAGTGCAGGCTTTTACACGTAAGTAGGCAGCCCCATCTATATCATTCATCTATAAATCATTAATCTATATCCAACGTATCTTGATCTTTAAGCTGTTGAAATTTAGCCGCCATGGTGGGGTTTTTTCGATTGAGCTTCTTGATCGTTACATTTTGCGCCTTATCGTTTGCAAGACGAAGATTCCGGTCGGTACTCAGCAAAGCATCCTTGGTTTTCTGAAGATGCAATATTGATTTATCAATTTCTGCCACCGCTGTTTCAAACTTTTTCGATGCCAGTTCATAGTTTTTCGAAAAGCCTGTTTTAAACGATTCTAAATCCTTTTCAAAATTAGTGATATCGATGTTTTGCGCTTTTACCATTGCAAGCTCGTTTTTAACACTAAGCGAGTTCATTGCAGCGTTTCTTAATAAGGTGATGATCGGTAGAAAAAATTGCGGGCGAACGACATACATTTTTGGATAACGGTGAAACATATCCACGATGCCCGTATTGTAAAGCTCACTCTCTGGCTCGATTAAGGATACCAATACAGCGTATTCACACCCTTTTTCGTTTCGATCCTTATCAAGCTCTTTTAAAAAATCTTCATTCTTCTTCTTTGTAGCCGTAAAGTCATTCTCGTTTTTCATCTCAAACATGATGGACACGATCTCAGTGCCCGCCTCATCTGCATCACGAAAAATGTAATCACCCTTACTGCCCGTGCGCGCGTCATTATCTTTTTCAAAATACGCATTTGGAAACGCCGTAGCGCGAATACGATTAAATTCGGTTTCACAGTGTTGCTCTAACGATTCGCCCACCATCTTGGTGGACAACTTCGCTTTCATGTCACGTAAGCGCTCGATAGCATCATCGCGGTCTTTAATTTGTGTCTCGTACTTGTCTCTGAGTGACTTTTCTTCAAGCTCTTTTTCAAGCTTAGCGCGATCAAGCCCATTTTTAAATTCGTCGCGTTCTTTCTCTACTGAACTCAATGCTTGAGTAATCGCAAGCTTTTGCGCCACCTCGCCGGC
>CALJAA010000057.1 GCA_938028465.1 uncultured Granulosicoccaceae bacterium
ACCAGGCGGCCATTTCTTTGCCACTGATCACACGATGAAACGCTACCGTGATGCCTTTTATCAACCAATAGTGGCAGACCTAAGCAACAACGGTGCGTGGTTAGAAGCCGGCGGCCTTACCTCCACAGAACGCGCTACCAACATTTGGAAGTCAACACTGCGCGAATTTAAAGCACCTGAACACGGTGAAGCAGCCAGTGATAGGATCGCCTCTTATATTGAAGCGGGTATTGCCAGAGGTGGTGCGCTACCTTCTGGTGGATAGCTGGAGCTAGATAAGGAAACAACTCGGATCACGAACGCTGCAAAGCGAGTGTTGCTTCATCAGAGCTCGGAGTCCATATCTTTAATATGCGTGTAAGTTCCTACGTGCATTTTATAGGTATCTTCAATAATTGAAGCCAGTGCCGCAACACACACAAGAAGCCCTGATATGGGCACAATAGCAATGGCATATTTTTTGGGCATATAGTTTTCCTTAAATACAAAGCGCCCTTCTTCCCAAGCGAAGTACCACATCTCCCAGTATTTACCACCCATCGTTGTAACCGCCTCTATGCCGTAGACGATCATCACGATACCTAGGCAAAAAATAACCAGCGTCCAAAACTGTTGAATGATAAAACCGACTTTTACGGGTAACCAGTTATAAATTAAATCTAGGGCAATGTGATCTTTATCCCTCACCGTTAATGCAAGCGCTAAAAATACCAACCAAATATTGCTGAGCACCGTGAGCAGATCACCCCATACGGGAGGATCAAGATACACATAGCGCATCACCACGTTATAAACGGCGAACACCACCATTAACAGCAAAAATACTGCGCAAAAGGCTGTGAGAATTTTTTTAACCCAACTATCGGTAAAAGTGATGAGTTTGATCATTTTACAAACCCCATAACCTTAGGCAAGTACATAGTGAATTGCGGCACCGCAATGAGTACAAACAGCAATGCAAACAACGCCACCAGATAAGGCAACATCGCCACTGCAACTTTTTCTAGGCGTACATTGGCGATTGCGCCCGCGGTGAAGAAAGCAACTCCCACAGGTGGGGTCACTGATCCGATCAGGAATCCGACCACTACGATTAGCGCCGCTTGTATATCGGGATAACCCGCCTTTACCATGACATCCACGAGCACAGGCCCCACTACAATAATATTGGCAGCTGAGTCCATCACCATACCGAGCAGGCAGATAAACAGCACTAATACGAGCGCAAACAGTAATGGGTTGTGCGTATAGCTTAATAGCCATTGTTCTAAGTCACTAATGGCGCCGAGTGATGTTAAGAGCCAACTGAATGGCCCGGAGGCAGCGATGATAATAAACACCATCGCTGAATTGCGAAACGCCCGAACAAATGCACCTTTGCAATTATCCCAAGTAATCGTGCGATAAACAAATAAACCAACGAATAGCGCAATGGTAGCGGTCAATGCACCCGCCTCTACAACACCAGCGATACCGAACATGACCGACCCCACCAATACAATCGGAATAAGCAAGGCGAAAGAGGATTTGTAAATAGCCACTACTAGAGCCCTTACACTAAACGGCTCTTCACTACGCTCGTAATTGTGTTTCTTGGCAATAAAATAATTGATGACCATCAGCGTAAAACCAATCATCACGCCAGGAATGATACCGCCAGCAAAGAGCGCACCTACTGAAATGCCACCCGCATTAGCGAGCACAATCATCATGATAGAAGGTGGAATAATGCCGCCAATTGTGGAACTGACTGCGGTGATAGCCGCCGCAAAAGCCGCCGGGTAACCGGCTTTTTTCATCGCAGGCACCATTAAAGAGCCAACCGTTGCTGTATCGGCAACAACTGAACCGTTCATACCAGCAAAGAACATAGAGACCAGCACGTTGGCTTGCGCCATGCTGCCACGCATACGGCCAATGAGGCGTCGACTTAGCTCTACTAGCCTTTCGGTGATGGTAGCGCTGGTCATCAGCTCACCCGTGAGCATGAAAAACGGGATCGCAGTTAATGGCACTGCATCAATAGCGCTAAACATCTGACTCGGAATCAGAATCATCGGAGCAGCGTCAGTAAACAAGATATAAACAACAGGGATTAGGATTAACGTAAAGCCCACCGGCGCACCTAATAGGATCAGCACCACAAGCATGATGAGAAGAAAGATGCTTTCCATAGTGAGCGTGTTCCAGTCCTGAAGCCTGACCTAGGTTAGGGTTTTTGTGTTTGGTGTACTAGATGTTGAAATGGCGCGGGTGATACCGCGCCACTCTTTAATGACAACTTAAACGGTTTAGATAAACCACAAAAAGCTTTTTACAGCGCACCTGCGTCTTTTAGTTGAGCGATGAACTCTGTCATTCCCTGCTCCTCCAATACACGTTGTGCCGTTGCTGGGTCAAAGCTACCTTTTGCGTTTAACCAAGCGTCGATCGCACCCGCCCGCCAAAGATTCATTTCTTCATCGTTTGGTACATACCACTCCTCAATCTCGGCCTTGATAACGTCCTCTCCAGCTTTAACCCAGTTGCGATCAAGCTCTTGTACATGCTTACCAAAAGCCGTTGCCGCAGTATGTAGCCATTCTCTCTCTTGATCTGAGAGTGCATCATATTGGCGTTTATCTATCGACAACTGATTACCCGACCAAGATCCACCGATTTCAGTAAAGTACTTTGCCACCTCATGAAGCTTGGCTACATGCTGCCACGGTGTGGCAACGTACTGCCCTGACACAACTCCCGTTTGCAGCCCTTGATACAGTTGCGCCCAATCGTAAGGCACAGGAACGGCACCCCAGTTTTTAATTAGGGTGTACTCAATTGGGCTTTTGGTTACACGCCATTTAATGCCCTTCATATCAGCCGGGACATGAACCGGACCATGCGCGTTCCCTAGCTGGCGAAAGCCACCACTGGAATACACCGTTAAACAAACGTGGCCCGCTTCTTCAGCTGCGATATCGCATTGCTTTTTTGCCAACCATTCTGATGAGATGCGATCAGCATCTTCAATACTTTTAAAAATATAGGGCAAATCAAAAATAGATAATGCGGTACCGAAATTACCAAAGTTTGCCGTTGAGCTTGTCCATAGAGCAAGTAAACCTTGGTTTGCTTGTTCACCACAAGATTGTTCACTACACAACGATTTACGGTAGTGAGGTTCGATTGTCATTTTGCCACCTGAGACTTCTTCCAATGTTGGAATCAGCGCTTGATCGATAGCATCTCCAATAGGCATGCCTATAAAACCGACCGTTCCTAATTTTAGTACTGTTTCCGCGTTTGCTGTGCCTGCAGAAAATAAAACAACGGCGGATACTACTGCCGCTTTGACATTTAGCATTTTCATTGTGTCGCTCTCCATTAATGGCTAAGTACTCGCAACCACTATAAAACTTTCAATGAATTTATCAAATGAACCAATTTAGATATGCGGTATAGCAAACAGACAAACTGACGCAGTTAGAGCAGAACCTATTGATACCAATAAAGATAAGACCACGCTCGTTAATAGCAGTATCTATCTATTTATCAGCACATTACATAATTCGTGAACGCTTACTGTCAGTAGGATGGCGGCAATTAACACATGCCTAGCTGCGACTCGTAAGCCGTCAACTCAGTACACGGCGCGCCACTTAAAGTAAAAACTCACTCCGGATAACGCCAACCCGAGTACGGTTTTAATCTAACAGCCTCCAATCGGCTAGCCAATGTACCGCTGTGCAGTTCTAATTTATGCCCGTCGGGATCAAGGAAGTAATAAGATGCACCTTCACTGCTATTGTCCTTCCAGCTTGACGCTCCTGCAGCTTTTAAACGCGCAACAGTTTGGTCGAAATTGGATTCATCGATACTAAATGCATAATGGGTGTAATCGTTGGCAGGCGATGTTGTGTCAAGTGTTAAACATAACCACAGTTCATTCGCACTTAAGTATGCGCCTGTATCCCACCTACCTTCAGGTTTAAAGCCTAGCGAATTTACATAGAAGCCACACGACCGATCAAGGTCACTAACCGCAATCGTTAAATGATTAAGCCCTGTCACCATATAGATTGCACCCTTGTTAAGTTAAGCCGAGCTAGCCTTTCGTTCGTTCTTATCCGACACAGTTATGCCAATCGCTGCCACCACCACACACGCAACAGCAACCATCCCTTGCACGCCAATGCGCTCTGACAATAGTAAAGCACCTACTAAGGCCGCGACTGCCGGTTCAACACTCACCAGTATCCCATAGTTACGCGCAGGCATTCGTTGTAGGGCTTCAAACTCAAAGCAGAACGGTATGGTGGTTGAGAGTAAAGCTACGCCAAATGCCACCAGCAATATATTCCAGCTTGAAAATAGATCAGGGGTGGCGGGGATTGCATAAGGCATCATTACTATTGCAGCGATAAGCACCGCAATCACTAGGCCGTCGTTACCGGATGCTCGCTTACCGACAGGATCCGCAAGCACCATATACAACGCCCACCCTGAACCTGCCAGTAACGCTAATAAAATACCAAATGGATCTAAATCCAAACCTGTTAAAGGAGACAATAACAGTATGCCAAGGGCGGCAAGGGCAACCCATAAAAAGTGAATGAAACGTTTCGATTTTAATGCAGCGACGCCCAATGGCCCGATAAATTCGATCGCAACTGCCGCACCCAATGGAATGCGATCGATGGACATGTAAAAGAATAAATTCATGGCGGCCATACACAAACCAAAGCCTATTAGCAGGCGGGTGTTTTTAAGGAACGTTTGTTTGAGTGAACTCAGTTTGCTGCGAGTTAGCACTACGAGAAACAGGGCTGAAATAATGATGCGTATCGCTACCGTGCCTTCAGCACCCAGCACCGGAAATAACTGGGTGGCTAGCCCTGCCCCAATTTGAATTGACAAGACTGAGAATAAAACCAAGCCGGTCGGTGGTAACGAACTTAGTTTCATTTTAATTTTTTGGTTTTACGCAATCGTTAAAGCTGATGACCGAATGTCAGTTTGTTACCGTCTGGGTCTGACACTCCAAACTCCCTCACACCCCAGGTTTGATCCACTGGCTTGATTCTTACTGTGTCAAGATCTAACCCGTTTTCAATAAACTGCTGGTAGAGCACATCAATGTTCTCCACTCGAATAAATAGCATGATACCAGCTACACCATCACCTGAATGCGTGGACAGATGTACGCCAGAACCTTCGCGCACCATAAACGCATATCCCGCTAGGAGTGATTCAGGATCTGGATCGGGTGCTTGCACCACAACAAAATCCAACACCTCAGTATAAAACTGCAATGACTGATTTATATCACTGCATTGTACAAACGGTTCAATCGCCACTACTTATCCCCTAAACTATTTGTCTACTCATATCCACGAACTCATGCCAACTAATTAATATCAACGATCTTACCCGGATTCATAATGTTATCCGGATCAAACGATTTTTTGATTGTACTCATCAATGCGTAAGCTTCACCGTGCTCTGCCAGCATATACTTCTTCTTACCACTGCCTACGCCATGCTCTCCGGTAACTGTGCCCTCAAACTCCAAAGCCAAACCATTGATTGAAGCCGCTAAGGCATTGGCAGCGTTGGTTTCGTCAGTGCTGTTGGGATCAAACAAGATCAACAAATGAAAATTGCCATCGCCTACATGCCCAACCAAAGGCGCTATTAACCTCGAATCAGCAATAAGCTGTTTGGCTTTGGCTATACAGGCAGCTAACGATGAAATGGGCACACAACAATCCGTGACTAAGCTATCAGCTTCCTTACGTAGTGCTTTGCCTGCATAGTAGGCGCTATGCCTGGCTTGCCACAAGCGGTTACGATCTTCTGTTTTGGTCGCCCATTCAAAGTTAGACGCACCAAATTCTTCTGCGGCGGCTCTAAACATCTCTACTTGTTCTGCAACACCTGCCTCGGTGCCGTGAAACTCTAAAAATAAATGCGGCTTTTCCGGAAATGACATATCCGGGTTGTAGATATTCATCCCTTTCATTTGTACGTCATCTAATAGCTCTATACGCGCCATAGGAATACCCATTTGGATCGCCATAATAACGGTATCAACCGCTGCTTCGATTGAGTCTATAGCGCAAGTCGCCGCAGAAATGGTTTCTGGTTGGCCAAACAATCGCACTGTAATTTTTGTGATGATGCCCAGGGTGCCTTCAGAGCCGACAAACAAACGAGTTAGGTCGTAACCTGCAGAGGACTTTCTTGCTCTTGTACCTGTGTTGATTATCCGTCCATCAGCTAGCACTACTTCTAAGGCCATGACGTTTTCACGCATCGTGCCGTAACGTACGGTGTTAGTGCCTGATGCGCGTGTGGAGGCCATACCACCGATGGTTGCATCGGCACCTGGGTCAACAGTAAACATTAAACCTGTGGCACGCAATTCATCATTCAATTGTGTGCGAGTAACACCGGGCTCAACCACCGCATCAAAATCACTTTCGTTTATCTCTAATACCTTTTTCATTAAACTGGTATCAACTGAAATACCGCCGCGTATCGGAATGACATGCCCTTCTAGTGAGGTACCCACTCCGTACGCCACCACAGGGCATTTATGCCTGGTGCAAATTTTCATTAACTCGGAAACTTCTTCTGTGCTTTGCGGAAACGCCACGGCGTCTGGCAAGCATGGCTTAGAATAGGCCTCGTCATGGCTATGGATTTGCAGAATGGATGAACCCGTTGAGAGCCGATCACCTAATAAGGCTTTAGCTTCATCGATGGCACTTTGATAACTTGAAATGGGCATAGCAGTAGGATAGGTAGCCTAAGGACGCAGTAGGGACAGTATACCTAATAGCCTCTAATAAGCCGATAGGTGATTAACCAATCAGTCTTTTAAGCTAACCAGCAGCGGGCAAACTACCACTAAACAAAATGCCCCCGAACACAACTTCTTGATTAGACAGCTTGAGGCGTTGTAAGCAAGCAAACATTAATGCTTGGTTGCTAGTGATGACTGGTTTATTTAGCGCGGCCTCTAGCGCCGGTACGGCCTCTAGCGCGCGGTAATCCGTGCACGAAATAACAATCGCCTGAGCATCGGGGTGATCAGTATTAAGCGCCATGTCATAAGCATCTTGTGGCGTTAATGCATTTTGCTCAAGGCTATTAAGCTCTTGTTCAAATACCTTTTCATTAACCACATCAATGTCGCTTTTAATTAAATAGGCAACGGCTTCAGCACTCAGTGCTTCTACATACGGGGACGTGAACGCTACACGTTTTGCACCAATAGCATGAATGGCTTCAACCAATGCCCCAGCCGTGGTAACTGAGGGCACACCCGACTTCTCTTGTAGCTCTGCGCAAAACTGTGCATCAAACTGTGGGCCTTCGGACAAGGTAGCTGACGTACAGCCGTAAGCGATAATGTCTACACGTGCGTCACGTAGATCGTTTAGGTTTTGATCCAATGAATGCCGCGCGAAATTCTGCATCTCTGCAGAGTCTGGTATCACATTTACATCATAGCCCCCACTACGAACACTATGAACAGTGACGCCAACCGGGCAAAGCATGGCAAAATCAGGCTCAACATTGGTGTTGGATGATGGAACAATCAAGCCGATGCGTTTATTTCTTGGTGCAAATTGAATTTTGTTCATAGGCTTATCTCAACGCTCCACCGTAACAGCCTGTAATGCTTGCTGTAGATCATCGATTAGATCTTGCACGTGCTCTAAGCCGATTGAAACTCTTAACAGGTCACGTGGCGTAGGTGTATCAGGCTTTTCCATCCCCGCGCGATGCTCTATAACCGACTCAGTACTACCAAAAGATATAGCTTGCCGAAAGATGCGTACCTTACTGGCTAACAACTTGGCCGCCCGCTCGCCACCTTTCACTCGAAACGAGAGCATTCCACCAAACCCATTCGACATTTGTTTAGCAGCCACATCGTGTAAAGGGTGGCTTACCAACCCTGGATACATCACCTCTTCGATGGCATCAGAAGCTTGTAAGAACTGAGCAACTAACAATGCCGACTCTGATACCGCCTTTACTCTTAAAGACAAGGTACGCATGCCGCGGAGCAACAACCAAGATTCAAAACTACCCAATACACCACCATACTCATTACGCAGTTGTTGTAACTCGTTAAATACCGCTTCGTGTTGAGGCGCAACCACCGTTGCGCCTGCGATCAAATCCCCGTGCCCATTCATGTACTTTGAACACGAGTGCACAACAATATCAGCGCCATGCTCTATTGGCCGCGTTAGAATCGGGGTAGACACCGTATTATCAATCGCCACTAGCGCTCCAGCATCGTGCGCGACAGCTGCCGCGGCGGCAATGTCAGTGATCTGCCAGGTGGGATTACTCGGCGTTTCTAACCAAACTAGTTTAGTTTGGCCCGGCCGCATTGCCTGTTGCAGTGCCTCACCATCATCCTCCAAGTACGTTACCTGCAACCCCCATCGCACGCCATGTGTGTTTATCCAATCGCGCAAACCTGAATACACTAATTTAGGCAATACGACATGATCACCCGGTTGCAAGCGTTGAAAGATGGAGGTGATCGCCGCCATGCCTGATGCATATAACAAACAACCGATACCACCCTCTAGTTTATTGATCAACGCTTCTGGCTGTAGAAAGGTCGGGTTATCATCCCGAGTAAAAATTCTGCCAGCTCTATCCAGTTGATTAGGGTCACGAAGAAATGACGTAGATGGCCTTAATGGTAGTGCCATCGCGTCGGTTGCCTCATCAACCCACCCAAGCGCAGTCGCTGTGAGGGTTTCGTGGTGAGTACTGCTATTAATGTCGTTATTTTTCATAGTTGTTTTGGCTCGTTACTTATCACGGTTTTTGGCCTGTAATAGTTTGGCGTGGCGCTAATCTAGCAATAATCCAACTTAGCGTTCTTCTCTGACACTAAGCCATCGCGGATATCAGAGGCCACTAGTGCTGGGTCGCGCTCTTGCGGATTACCCATGCCACCACCTCCTGGTGTTTCAAATATCAATGTTTCGTTTGCTGGGATACGAAACAAGCCTTTACTTGGCAAAGGCTCACCATCCACACCGATGCTGACATGTCCGGCGGCACCGGCCATACCGCCCTCTCTACCGCGTGCAGCAAATCGAATACGCTCCACCGACAGAAAAAGCAGCACATCATCGTCACCCGAAGGTTGAAGCTCTATGCGTTGACCCAAGCCACCTCGGTAACGCCCTGCACCGCCACTATCCATACGCAGCTCACGCTTTTTAATTAACACTGGTGCTGCCGACTCCGTGGTTTCAACTTGGCTGCCCCACACTCCACTTGGAAACGCCGTAACTGACAGCCCATCTTTACTGGGCCTGGCACCTGTGCCGCCATTAAATACTAATTCGATGGCAAACTGATGACCATTACTTTGCGCTGTCTCTGGTGTATTACGCAGCGGCAGATCATACATGCACGACGCGCCTTCGGCCGGCACACGATCGGGCAATGCTTGATGCAAGCAACCATAAACTAGATCAGGTGTGAGTTGCCCAATGGTGTGGCGCATAGCAACTGGCGCAGGTGCTTGCGCATTAAGAATGCAACCCTGCGGAGCTACTACTCGAAACGGTGCGAGCGAACCGGCATTGTTAGGTATATCAGAACCAACAATACAGCGCAGTGCAAACACCGAATAGGCTGTTGCGTAATTAAGCGGCACGTTAATTCCTTTTTGTGAGCAAGGGTCAGTGCCGTCAAAATCAAGCAGCATGTCATGATCCGATACCGTTAGCGTGGCCTTAAGCTCCACATCCAACTCATAGCCTTCCACCATCAATGAACTTTGATAGCTACCGTTGGGCACCTCAGCGATGGCCATCTCGCAGCCACGCTTTGATTTGTTGACGATGTAGTCTGACAAGGTATCAAGCTCATTTAGATCAAACTCATCCATCATCTCAACCAATCGCATAGCGCCACGCTCGCAGCACGCCGTGAGTGCATAGATATCGCCTTCGTTAGCAACAGGCTCTCGAGAATTTGCCCGCACGATATCCATCAATAATGCATTCATCTCTCCCGCCTCGACCAATGTGCAAGGTGGTATCAATAACCCCTCATCATAGATATCACTGCCTTCTGGCCCCATACCTAAACCACCGAGATCAACCAGATGCGAGGTGCACGAGGTAAACCCAATCAACACATCGCGATGAAACACGGGCATCAACAATAAAAAATCATTTAAATGCCCTGATGCGATCCACGGATCATTGGTCACGTAGATATTGCCAGGCTTCATATTTTGCGGCTGTATGCGTTCACGCAATGTTAGAACGGCTTCAGCCATGGTGTTAATGTGGCCAGGTGTGCCGGTGACCGCTTGCGCTAACATGCGGCCGTGACGATCAAAGATACCCGCGGATATATCACCGCACTCACGTACAATGGGGCTGAACGCTGCACGAATCAGCGCTTGCCCCTGCTCTTCAACCACGGCAAGCAACCGATTCCAAAGCACTTGTAATTTTGTTTGATCAAGATTATTCATGGTGGTTACCCTTGGCGCCTGGTCATCAATATATTGAGCTGTGAATCGATCTCAGCAGTAAAATCACTACTCACTAATGTGGTGGTTTGTGGCTCAACTATTAACGCTGGCCCATCAATCATCTGCCTTGCTGGCAACTTAGCTCGCTCATAAACTTGAGCGGATACTTTGTCCCCTGTTCGATCACAGGTGATCAGGCGCATCACGTTATCAGCAGCAGCCGAGACTCCGAGCTGCTCGTTATTAGCGGTTCGACGATTCGCTTTTGTCGATACGCTGATACCCCAATTTAATATTTCGATACGCATGCCGGGTACTGGCCTTGAATATTGGCGCCGATATTCTGCCTCAAAGCGCTGACGAACTTCTTCAATATCCGTTTCGGTTAACACACGGCCAGGCAGTTCGATTTCGATTTCATGCCCCTGGCCCTGATAGCGCATAAAGGCCACCCGCCGATTCAACAACGGCTCATTAATAGCAGCGTTGCTTACAATGTTGGTGGCCTCATCAACTAAACTATCCAGAAAACGATTGAGCATCGGAAGCTCTATGGCTTCTAGCAGCGTGTAGTAGCTTTTTACAATTTCAAACGATACCGATGCGTACAAAAAACCAACGGCCGACCCAACGCCCGGATTCGGCGGGATCAAAATACGTTTTACACCAGCGCCCCGCGCCATACGCGTTGCGTGTAACGGGCCATTACCACCAAACGCAATCATTAGCCGATCGCCTAAGTCCTTGCCAGACTCGACCGCATGCATGCGAGCAGCATTGGCCATGTTCTCGTTAACGATGTCGCTAATGCCGATAGCTGCCTGCGCGGCGTCAAGCTTAAGTGGCGCGCCGACTTCCTCTGTTAAAGCCGTGGTATTGGCTTTTGCATCGAGCCGCAACAACCCTTCAGCAAAACGCTCCGTATCAAGATAACCCATCGCCATGTCAGCATCGGTAACCGTGGCGTTAGTGCCGCCCTTGCCATAAGCTGCTGGCCCTGGTTCACTGCCCGCGCTTTGCGGCCCAACTTGCAAGCGCCCCAGCTTATCGACGCTGGCAATCGAGCCACCGCCGGCACCGATCTCGATCATTTCTAACACCGGTATACGCACCGGCATACCGCTGCCTTTTATAAACCGGGCGGCACGTGCAATTTCGAAATGCCGCGCCTGCTGCGGACGATACTGATCGATCAAACACAGCTTTGCGGTAGTCCCCCCCATATCAAACGACAGCACAGAATCCGCACTGCATTGCTCGGCAATATGAGCTGCCAATACCGCACCGCCGGCGGGCCCAGATTCAACTAATCTAATAGGCAAACGTGCTGCTGTATCTAAAGTGGTCATACCGCCACTGGCCGTGATCATCAGTATCGGACAGTTAAGACCAGCCAAACTGAGCTGCTGAGCAAGGCTATCTAAATACCCAGCCATAAGTGGCTGTATGTAGGCATTGGCTATCGTAGTGCACAGGCGATCAAACTCACGGGCTTCCGGGCTAACGTCACTGGATAATGAAATCGGAATATCAGGTAGATGTTGCTGCAAGAGCTTGCGCAGCTGAACTTCATGCTCATCATTGGCATAGCTATGCAGTAAACAAATCGCGACAGCTGTAGCGTCGCTTTGTTTTATTTGGCTTAGCAAACCGTCTATGGCACTCGTATCCAATCGAGACAACACCTCCCCTTGCCAAGACATGCGTTCCGGTACCGTAAAACATCGAGCGCGCGGCACCAATAAATCAGGCTTATCGATCATCACATCGTATTGGTCATAGCGGCGCTCATACGCTATCTCAAGAATGTCACGAAACCCTTCAGTTGTGACGCAGGCCACCTTGGCTCCACGCCTTTCGATCAGTGCATTGGTTGCCAAGGTAGTGCCGTGAATAAATATGCGTATCTGGTCAATAGCAGAACCTGAATCTTCTAACACGCGCTGTACGCCATGAATGGCACCGTCGCTTGGATTGACATGCGTTGTTGGCGTTTTAGCAGAGGATAAAACCAATCCAGCGTCGTTCATAAGAACCACATCGGTAAAGGTGCCGCCAATATCAACCGCTAGTCGAAGGTCTTGTTTGGTGCTCATGGATGGAACAGTCTCGCAGCACAGCGCTTGGCGCTGTTAGTGTTATTGAACGAGAGGCTCGCCGAACGACGTAGCGCTGCTTGCAGCTGTCAAACTAATGGACGTGCAACGAGCCAACTTATGGCATTGAAGCTAACATGCAACAAGATTGCAGCCGGTGGCGCGGCGCATGGAGGGATGAATTAGTTGGGGTTGTTGATACACTATTTTCACCGTAATCAGTACTGGCAGCAAGTTAGCCCCAGCAGATAGCCCGATAATGTGTCATGAACCATTGCAATGTCAAGCTTCGATCTGTTTACACAGCAAAGAGACAGTTTCTGGGATAATAACCACTTGCGAGCACGAAGAACAAGACATGACAAATTTGTTGCAAAAGGCGTGGGGCTACCTTCAAGGGGCAAACGACTACTGGGATGACAAAACTCAACCCGTACACGGTAGCAGCATTGCCGACAAGCTTGAAAACCTAAAGACCTACTTCAAGCTCGATGCCGATGATGCGGCCGAATTGCAAAAAGTAGAAAGCGAGGATGGCGGTAAGGCGTTTATTAACCGCAAGGTTAATGATGTCAACCGTAACGCCAGCCATCGCACTGCGTTTGCAGCCAATGCCTTGTTTCAGTTTTTGATAGTGAATGTTAGTTCAATATCGTTACTCAGCTTTATCCCCGACTCTTGGTTTAAAATTCTACTGATTGGCGCTAACCTGTTCATTGCTTTTTTAGCTTGGAGACGAATTCGAAATAGTAAAAGCCAATTACTAAAAGGCCCAAGCGATGAGCCTGATTGGTCGTTCTGGGGCATGTTTAGAAGCAACCGCCGCAAACATAATCAACACATTAAAGATTTAGCTGAACCGCATAAAATTCGCATGCGTGACGAACGGATTTTTTCCATTATGTATATGGTAAACGCGGTTACGATCTTTTTTGCTAGCCAATTGATTTTGTCAGGCTACTTGCCTTCCATCATTCGAGGCATTATAAATTTCCCGTTGTTTATCTTAACGATTCCTCTGGCTATCGCTAATGCCTATTGGGCATTTAAAGCCAATAGCCAAGTGGTCAAAGCGGCAACGGAACGTGGTAGCACTTTAGACAAGCTAAAACTCTAGTACAGGGTTAGTTTTATACCGCATAAAACGATAACTAGCTGCCATGAATAGTCAGTTGACGGATGTCGCATTATTGAAAATTTCGCCTAGCACATAGTAACTCTACTATGGCAAATCTCACATCATCAACAAAACGTGAACTACGGCATTCAGGTATATCTCGCTAAGTCGTCAACAGCTCCAAATAGACCATTTTTTTGTCTAATAAAAATGGCACTTCTAAACAGGCTAAGAAACTGTACTACTTGGAGAACAACATGTTGACCTTATTATTCCTTGCTGGCGTAGCCTGGTGTGCTTACTGGTTATATAAACTAGTCACCGATTGGGGACACCGAACGTCTGCCTCACATACAAAGGCGTTATGTGCTGCGTGTAAAGAAGCCTTAACGCCTGGCAAAACTGTTGCAGCAACAGCTGCTAACAACGGAAAAATACCGAACCCAAATGCAGCTGTAAAGCCGTTGGGCGCAGTAAGAGTTGCAACGGCTACAAAGCCTACTGAAACCGCTACAGCTGCTAAAGCTGAGACGCCTGATTACCTTACAACGACGACTAAGGTATCAGTACAGACTACGACAGTGAGCGAAACTGCAGCATCTCGCACTGCAGCTAATGATTGCAATGTTGGTGACAGTAGCACTGCGGCCAGTAGCATTGAAGCTTCGAAGGTGGTGCCACTATTTAAAGCACCAACAGAAAAAGACGACCTTAAAACAATTAAGGGCATCGGCGTTGTCATGGAAAAAACCCTGAACGATCTAGGCATAACCACGTTCAAGCAACTTGCTGACTTTCAACAAGCTGAAGTTAAAATGGTATCGGATAAGCTATCAGAAGCGAAGAATGGCTTTGGTGATCGAATCGAGCGTGATGAGTGGGTTAATCAGGCTAAAGGCTTAGTAATGAAAGCAAGCTAACTCAGGAAACATCACCTAAGTTTATGCAAAGGCCAGGCACTCGTCTGGCCTTTTGCATTTGAATCGCGACATGTTGCTTTAGCTCAGCGCCTTCTGCACTAGCCTATGAAAATGATGGATAGCATGTTCACCCCGCCCTGTTCTATCAGGATCAACAATCATTGGGCCTTGAGTGTAGCCCTTCGATTTTAAGCCGCGCTGCACACTCTCGCACAGAGCGATATCTTCAGGCATTAATACATCAATTGTATATTTCGCGCGCCGCTCATCAAATTCACCGGTCACGCTAAGCGATTGCCCACTAAAATCACAAGTCTCTAAACCCGTAGGTCGTACCACGGAAAAATTCACCTCAGCCGGGCCAGGCAGAATATTAAACGTGGTGTTGGGCCATAAAAACCAAAACATCGATTGCATGACGGGCGCGTCGTCATCCAGTTCATAAGCTGTGTTGTCTTTTCTGATGTCACTACCCAGTTGCCGTGCCCATAAACCAAAGGTATCGTGCTGGTAGGTGTCCATACTAATAATATTGGCAAAATCATGATGCGCATGATCACAGTGATAACACTCAACGTAATTATCAACCACGACTTTCCAGCCGGCGTTTATGTTGCCGTCACCGAGCATGCCTGTTGTAGGCGCCTTTAGATCATCGTAAAACGGAACACGCTCTCGGATATCAGCTTCTAAGTCGGCGGCTTGTTCAGATAGTGGCGTGGCATCGTCATCAAGATTTATAAACACGCAATTTAGAAAGACTTCGAGGCGTGCTTCTTTAAGTGAATAGTCTGCCTTGTTAAAACCAGGGCGATGACCAGAGCGAGGGGCGCCATGTAGTGCACCTTCAGTTTTATACGCCCATGCATGATAGGGGCAAACCACTAGGCTACCCACATTGCCAGTACCGGGTGGCAACAACTCATGCGCACGATGCTGGCACACATTATAAAAAGCTCGAAGCGCTTGGTCAGCGCCCATCATGACAAACAGATTTTGGTCACATATTTGAACGGTGCAATAGTCACCAGCTTTTTGAAAGGTGTCTTTGTGCGCAACCATCTGCCAAGTACGATAAAAGATGCGTTCCTTTTCGTGCTCATATACATCTGCATCGGTATAGAGGTAAGAAGGAAGCGTAAAGGAATCCTCCGGCCGTTCAACCAGTGGCTTAGCGTAGTCGCTCATGCTTTGTGTTTTATCGAGCATAGCTCCTCCAGGTGCGGTAATCTAAATATCGGTCACGAGTCGATCCATAAAACTACAAGAACGTGGGTAATGCAAGTCATACCATCTATCTGTGCAAAATCGAAAGCCAGAAGCACACATCTATAGAGACATATTGCGCCAATCGATTGACTGATATTCAAGCAACCGAACTATCAATATTCGCAACCCGATTTGATCTAACTTATACTTGCATGGAGAGCGATGATAAGCCACTCTTACTAACCGATTCATAACTACATAAAGGAAGATTCATATGAAAAAAATTCTAGCCAGTGCATTACTGCTTGCATGCAGCAGCACGACATTTGCTGACGCTCCTGGTGGCCCGAATTGTGGTTGGGGCAACATGCTACTTGAGGGCAAAACCGGGCTTGCAAACCACATGCTCGCACTCACAACAAACGGTACGTCGGGCAATGCAACTTTCGGAATGACCTTTGGCACAAATGGTTGTAATGTTGAGGGCCCACTCACTTACGGTGGTGACAGCCTAGTATGGTTTGACGGTATTCTGGACGAATACTCTACCGCTGTAGCAATGGGCCATGGTGAAGCGCTAGAAGCCGTTGCTGCAATGATTGGCGTAGAGCAAACTGACCGGGCTCGTTTCAATAACGTCATGCACGAAAACTTTGCTCTATTGTTTCCCAGCACTGAAACCACAAGCCAAGAAGTACTAGATAGCATGGTTGCGGTTATGGCTGAAGACGAAAAACTGAAGAAGTACATAAGTTAAACCTATCTGTAGGTAGCACTAGTAAAATGCTGCCAATACTCGCCGAGCTTGTAACCCATTAACTCATCACAGGCTCGGCGAATTTCCATCATGCTTAAACACTCTATTGAGCAATTCATCCAATATGTTGCACTCTGCTTAGCTCTACTCTGCTCAGCGCAGGTACGCGCTACTGATGCCTCCCCAGAAATGTTATTGATGCAACACGCCGTCGCGGCGGATCTGCATGAGAGCAAAGTGTGGCGGCAGTTACTTCACTATCAATCCTCTAGTCGATCTCCGGCAGGTATCGAAAGCCAAGTGGACGACACACGTTTTTTTTTGGCAGATGACGGAAAATTTAATCCGCAAGCCGAACTATTAGCCACTATAGAAGCGTTGTTTATCAATGCCGCTGCCACAATTAACGATAAACACCCGCGTTGCCGGTTTGTCTCTCGAGAAACCTGGCTAAGAGAACAGCTAGGCCTACCCTCTAAACCTGTACCTGAGGCCTGTTCCCTCTATCACGAATGGCGTGACGTAGTGGGTTCGCATTCTATGTCCTTGGTGTTTCCGGCCTCCTACCTTAATAGTCCGTCGTCCATGTTTGGTCATACCTTGCTTCGGCTCGATCCAGAAAACATTGACGACAGCTCTGAATGGCTAAGCTGGTCACTGAATTTTGCAGCCGATACAGGCTCAGAAAACTTCTCCGCTGGTTATGCCTTTAAAGGAATTGCTGGCGGCTATGCAGGCAAGTTTAATTCGATTCCTTACTTTAAAAAACTACAGGAATACGGCGCAATTGAAAATCGGGATATCTGGGAGTACAAACTCGACTTTACGGAATCCGAACTTAACAGAATGCTTGATCATGTGTGGGAACTGCGAGATATCAGCTTCGACTATTATTTTTTTCGGCAGAACTGTTCTTACCGGTTATTAGAACTTATGGACTATGCACGGCCCAGCTTAAATCTTGCCAACGAATTCCAACTTACAACGATCCCCGCTGACACAATCAAGGCTGTTGCTAGAGCAAATATTATTACTGACACACACTATCGGCCCTCACTTGGCACAGGCATACAAGCACGCTATCAATCCTTACCTCGTCATTTGAAACCTTGGGTCGAGCGAATTGCCGATAACGACCAATCAGCATCTGAACCAGCATTCCAACAACTAGAAACTGCCCTACAAGCCAAAATTGTGAGAGTGGCGAATGATTTGATTACCTATCGATCTCGTCGTACTAGCCGATCGAAAGAGATGGCAAGCAGGCGATTAAGCTTACTTAAGCGATTGAGCGCACTTCCCACTACAGAAAGTAAAGTCGACGTTCCGAGTTCACCAGAAACAGGTCACGACACTCGCACGGTTTCGTTAGGCGTAGGGCGATCGAGCAAACGAGATTTCTCTGATATTGGCATTCGGTGGAGTTATCACGATCTACTGGATCGCAACTACGGGTACCTAAAAGGCGCCGGAATTATACTCGGTGATGTAAAGCTTAGACGTTACGAGGATGGCCAGGCTCAATTGGAATCATTCGACGTAGTGAAACTACAATCCATAAGCGATCGAGCCCTGATATTTAATACTTTATCTTGGAATTTGTCCGTAGGTTTGGCTCGAGACAGATTTCGCCTGAACAATCGACTATCCGCCAATGTCAGTGGCTCCGTTGGTAAATCAACTGAACTATTAAGCAATACAATTGGGTATGCCTTGATCGAGCCCTCCTTCGTGCAATTCAACCGCATGGAAGAAACCTTTGTTGATGTTGCATTGCGGCTGGGTACACTCCACTACTATCGTGGTACAGCCGCACAATTAGAGCTAAAAATCGCAGCAACTCAAGATGAATCAGCCCGCGTATCCGGCTTGCTCAATCTCAATTTACCACTAGCAAGAAACCATGCCTTACGATTGTCATTTGACCGAAGCCGAGTGCAAAACAATTCCACAACAGCTGCAACGGTGCAATACCGATACTATTTTTAAGCTAAGTATTTTGCCAGTCAGAAGGTCAGTCAACCAACCTATACCGATGACAGAAAGCTCGGCAGCTCATCGTAAAGATACTGACGTACCACCTGAACCCTTTTGGTATCGCGTAAATCAGCATGAGATAACACCCATAGATCATTGCTACTGATTTCGCGCGGTGTAGCTAAGGCTACTAAATTGGGCTCCTTAGCGAGCATATAAGAAGGTAATACGGTTATACCCATCCCCTCCCTTGCCAAAGCAGCAGCGCATAAAAAATTACTCACTTTTGTGCACCTAACTTGCTTGCCTATTTGATTATCAAACCATTGATAAAATGGCGCTGACGAATAGGATTCGTTTAACGCAATGACGCGATGGTCATCTAAGGATTTAGGAAACGATTTAATGCCATGTTGTTTAATATAGCTACGCGATGCTACCGCACTAAAGTTAATGACACCCACTTTGCGCCCAATTAAATTGTCCGGCGGGATTTTACAAGTGCGGATCGCAATATCGGCTTCACGGTTTGCGATATCGCTCATCTGATTAGCCATGTACAAAGAAAATCGGATACCTTCGTATTTGCGAGTAAGCTTTGCCAGCAGCTTGGGCAGCACATATCGCGACAGCGTGTCGGTGGTCGTCATTATGATCTCACCTTCTAGTTGATTATCCGCACCCGATATTTCACGCGACAGTGCAGACAGAGTGCCCTGCACTTTGATGGCTTCAGCGAACAAGGATTTGCCCGCAACAGTCAAGCTATACCCTTCATGATTATGATCAAACAAATGAGATTGCAGTTGATCTTCAAAGGCTCTAATACGCCTAAGCACGGTGCTATGGCTTACGCCTAAAGATTTAGCAGCCAGCGACAGAGTGCCGTGCTCAGCTAATGCCAGGAAAAATCGAATATGGTCCCAATTCCAGTTCAAAACACACTCCTTTCTAAGTGGCAAAGCCCATAGATTCACTTTGTCCAATTTTGCACAGCCGCATTGCAAAAACGCAAGCCCATTTTCAACCTATTCATATTCCTATTTGCTAAGGTCTAATGCCGAATAAAGGATTTGGACATACTCATGATTAAAAAATTACTGGCTCTTGCCATTGCAACATCAATGCTTAGCATCGGATTCGTCGCCACAGCTGCTGATAAAGGCCCGCATGACAGTGCCATTAAGGGTCGTCAGGCCATGTTCCAAACCTATAGCTTTAATATGGGTATTCTTGGCGCAATGGCAAAAGAAAAAGTGGAATACGATGCTGATAAAGCAAGCGAAGCCGCAGCTAATCTATTAGCAGCAGCAAACTTCGGTCAATCTGCCATGTGGCCCGCTGGGTCAGACAACAGTGACCCAGCTAATGGCCGTACCCGTGCATTACCGGAAATCTGGAGCACATATCCTGCCGTTGTTGAAAAAGGAGATGCGCTGAAAAAAGCAGCAGCCGTACTGGCAGAACAAGCCGGTGGCGGTTTAGGCGCTCTACAAGGTGCGATGGGCGGCGTTGGCAAAAGTTGCAAAGGTTGTCATGACGATTTCAGAGCGGAAAAGAAGTAACACTGCTAGGTCAGCTCTATGTCGAGTCAAACCTCTGAGTTAATGGTTCGGATCTGGGATCTCTGGATCCGAACCTTTCATTGGGCACTAGCTGCGTCAATCACATTTCTATTAATCAGTGGTAACACTGGTTTTCTTTTTTACGAATGGCACCGACATATCGGTGAGTTTGTTTTACTACTTATCGTATTCCGGATTCTCTGGAGCGTCATTGGTAGCAGCAATTCCAGCCTAATCAAACTCATAGCTCATCCATTACGCGCCCTTGCGCATTTAAAACACCTCATTAGCGGCCAAGTACCGCAAGAACGCGGGCACAATGCCGCCGGCGGATGGGCCGTACTTGCGATGTTGTTACTAATTGGCTTTCAAGCGGTTTCCGGATTGTTCATCGCCGACGAAGATGAATTAATTGAAGGTGTTTTTTATGGCGTAATAGATTACGATTTAAGTGAGCGGTTACTGCATTTACATCATTTAAATGCAGAGCTATTAATGGTGTTAGTGGGCGTTCACGTGTTCATGGTATTGTTGTACCTGTTGCGAGCTGGCCAAAATTTGATTACACCGATGATAACTGGGCGCATGCGTTGGCTCGACAAAACGAGCCCGCCCACAGTGCGGTTCACAGCTAATTGGATTGGCCTAGTGCTGTTTATCACATGCGCCGTCATAATCGCTTGGATTCTAAATTGGTTTAAATTTTAATAGGTAACCACTGCTACGCTAGCATCAATTCAATTACCACATTTAAATCAGGAGACAACCATGAACGATGCTCCACACGATATAGAAGATCTTGAAATTGATAGCCGAATATACGACCTCTACGACCAATACTGTCATGGATTTATGAGCCGTCGTGATTTCTTGAAAAAAGCCGGTGCCATTACTGTTGCAGGCGTTTCGGGATTAACGATGGCGCAAGCCTTATTCCCCAACTATGCCGAAGCTCAAACTATTTCGTTTACAGATGAACGCATCAAAGCCAACTACATTGAGTACGCTTCTCCCGGCGGTAATTCTGGAGAAATGCGCGGCTACTTGGTACAACCCACCAGTAGCGGTCCACACCCAGCTGTTTTAGTAGTGCATGAAAATCGCGGGCTAAACCCGTATATCGAAGATGTCGCCCGCCGCCTAGCCACCCAAGGTTTTTTAGCCTTAGCGCCAGATGGTTTACACCCTGCTGGTGGTTACCCCGGTAATGATGACGATGGTCGCGCATTGCAAAAGAGCTTGGATCGAACCAAGCTGATGATTGATATGCTGAATAGCGCCCGCTTTGTACAAAACCATGAGCTATCAACTGGCAAGCTAGGAGCCGTCGGATTTTGTTTCGGCGGAGGTGTCGTCAATTTTCTTGCAACAAAAATGGGCGATGATCTAAAAGCTGGTGTACCTTTTTACGGCAGCGCCCCACCCGCAGAAGCGGTAGCTGATATCAAAGGCGCTTTGATGATACAAGCAGCCGAAGATGACAAACGCATCAATGCACAATGGCCAGATTTTGAAGCAGCATTAAAAGCCAATAACATTGACTATCAACGCCACGTATATCCTGGCACGGGGCATGGCTTTCATAATAACTC
>CALJAA010000058.1 GCA_938028465.1 uncultured Granulosicoccaceae bacterium
CAACCGTCAGGGTTCCTTGTTGGATTTCCTTGATGACTTCACGGTTCGTTTTCCAAAGATGGTTGATGAGTACGAAACCCTACTTACCGATAACCGCATATGGAAGCAACGAACTGTAGGTATCGGAGTTGTTTCTCCAGAGCGCGCATTGCAACTTGGTTTCACTGGCCCAATGCTACGTGGCTCGGGTGTTGAGTGGGACCTACGTAAGAAACAGCCGTACGAAGTGTACGACAGGCTCGATTTTGATATCCCGGTTGGTACTAATGGCGACAGCTACGATCGTTACTTGGTGCGCGTTGAAGAAATGCGTCAGTCCAACAATATTATTAAGCAGTGTAGTGAGTGGCTCCGAAATAACCCAGGCCCAATCATTACTGAAGATCACAAAATTTCAGCTCCTCGTCGTGCCGATATGAAAGGCGACATGGAAGCGTTGATTCATCACTTTAAATTGTTTACCGAAGGTTTTTGTTTGCCGGTAGGCGATGCCTATGCCGCGGTTGAACATCCAAAGGGTGAGTTTGGTTGCTATATCGTTTCCGACGGTGCTAACAAACCTTATCGACTGAAAGTACGAGCGCCTGGGTTTCCACACCTTGCGGCACTCGATGAAATGGCACGCGGGCATATGTTGTCCGATGTTGTTGCGATCATTGGTACGCAAGACATCGTGTTTGGAGAGATTGACCGATGAGTTCTACGCCATCAGATGTCACCTTGCCAGATCCGGCAAAGGTGCTAAACGCGCACACACTCGAAGAAATCGCAGATTGGGTCAGCCGTTATCCTGACGATCAAAAACAAAGTGCTGTGTTGGGTTCGCTCAGCGCGGCACAACATCAAAACAAAGGTTTTTTAACGACTGAGCTAATGGATGCAGTCGCCGTAATGCTCGATATGGCACCGATTGCTGTGTATGAGGTTGCCAGCTTTTACTCGATGTACGAAACCAAGCCTTGTGGTCGAAATAATGTGGCGATCTGCACCAACATCAGTTGCATGTTGATGGGGTCCGACAGCATTGTGGAGCACGTTGAAAATAAGCTGGGTATCAAGTTAGGCGAGAGCACCGAAGATGGTCGCATCTTTTTGAAAGTTGAAGAGGAATGCTTAGCGGCATGCTCTGGTGGCCCGATGATGCAGGTCAACCACGTTTATCACACGAATCTTACTACCGACTCGGTGGATGAGATCCTCGACGCGCTGGAATAACTGGAATAAAAAGAACAGCTATGAGCGAGTTACTACAAAATCAGGTGTGCTACACCACCTTGCAGTTTGACCAGCCTTGGACTTACGAGAACTATCTCAAAGTCGGTGGTTATCAAGCCTGGCAAAAAATCATCGATGAAAAGATGACTCCAGACGACGTGGTGGAGATCGTTAAGTCATCTGGTTTACGCGGTCGTGGCGGTGCAGGCTTTCCAACCGGGCTTAAATGGAGTTTTATGCCTAAAGAGTCGCCACAGAGTTATTTCGTTGTTAACTCTGACGAATCAGAGCCGGGTACCTGTAAAGATCGTGATCTCATTCGTTTCAATCCGCATGCGTTAGTTGAAGGTATGTTGATTGGTTGCTACGCGATACGCGCCTCAGTTGGTTATAACTACATGCGTGGCGAATTTATGGATGAACCGTATCAGCGTTTTATGGAAGCCTTAAAAATCGCTTACGACCAAGGCTTTGTTGGTAAAAACATAAAAGGCAGTGGCATTGATATTGAAGTCATCGGCACACTTGGAGCCGGCGCTTATATATGCGGTGAAGAAACCGCCTTGCTTGAATCCCTAGAAGGTAAAAAAGGCCAGCCACGTTTCAAGCCGCCTTTCCCTGCTAACTACGGTTTGTATGGCAAACCAACGACAATCAATAACACTGAATCAGTCGCCTCAGTGCCGTCCATTATTCGCAATGGCGGGCAATGGTTTGCCGATATGGGTATCGAAAAAGCGGGTGGCCAAAAATGTTTTTCGGTATCAGGCCATGTAGCAGCACCGGGTAACTTTGAAATCAATTTGGGTACACCGTTTAGTGCCTTGCTTGAGCTTTCAGGTGGCATGAAAAACGGCATTCCATTAAAGGCGGTTATACCAGGCGGATCCTCAGTACCGGTTGTGCCGGGCGACATCATGATGCAAACCAATATGGATTACGACTCCATTGGTGGTGTTGGTTCAATGTTGGGTTCAGGCGCAGTTATCGTTATGAATGAAACAACTGACATGGTTAAAGCACTGCGTCGTTTATCGCGTTTCTACTTTTCAGAATCCTGCGGGCAATGTACACCGTGCCGCGAAGGTACCGGCTGGCTTTACCGAATGCTAACGCGCATAGTGGACGGGCAGGGTTTACCTGAAGATATCGACAAACTTGAAGACGTTGCCGGTAAGATTGCTGGTCGTACCATCTGTGCTCTCGGTGATGCAGCGGCTATGCCAGTGCAGAGCTTTGTTAAGCACTACCGCCCTGAATTCGAATACTACATTGAGCACAAGCGCAGCCTAGTGGCCGAGCGTTTGGGTGCTGTAGCCTAAGCGATACCTTATGAGCGACGACATAAAAATAACGGTTGATGGTCAGGAGTTATCTGCACGTAAAGGGCAGATGCTGATTGAGGTAACGGATGCTGCGGGTATTGATGTACCTCGGTTTTGTTATCACAAAAAACTCTCGGTAGCGGCGAACTGCCGCATGTGTTTGGTTGAGGTTGAAAAAGCACCTAAGCCATTACCTGCCTGTGCCACACCGTGCATGCCTGACATGATTGTAAAAACCAAGTCAAAGCTAGCGCGTGAAGCTCAGCAAGGCACGATGGAGTTCTTGCTAATTAACCACCCGCTTGATTGCCCAATATGCGATCAAGGTGGTGAGTGTGAGCTACAAGATGTTGCTATGGGTTATGGCGGAAGCGCATCGCAATACACCGAAGGCAAGCGCGTTGTGATGGACAAGTACATTGGTCCATTGATCGCTACTGAAATGACTCGCTGCATTCACTGCACTCGTTGTGTTCGTTTTGGCGAGGAGATCGCAGGCATACGCGAACTAGGCGCAACCGGTCGTGGCGAAAACGTCCGCATCGGTACTTACATTGAAAAATCTGTGGTCTCTGAAGTATCAGGCAACGTTATTGATATCTGCCCAGTAGGTGCGCTTACTGCACGCCCATCACGTTTTACTGCTCGCGCTTGGGAACTACGGCAGCAGCCTTCCGTATCAGCCCATGATTCAGTCGGTGCCAATACCTTTGTTCATCTCGATGGCAATACTATAAATCGCGTGGTGCCGCGTGATAACGAAGCTGTAAACGAAGTTTGGATTGCAGATCGTGATCGGTTTAGTTACCCGGGGCTTAAAAGTGAAGAACGCGTCACCGCGCCAATGGTGCGTGTGAATGGTGAGTTGCAGGCAACTGATTGGTCAACTGCCCTTGATGCTGCTGCGGATGCCTTAAAAGATAGTGGGCAAGATCTTGGTGTATTGGCCTCAGCTAGCGCTACGCTTGAAGAGCTATATCTTGCACAAAAGCTTGGTCGAGCACTTGGCACTAATAATATTGATCATCGTTTAGGGCAGAGCGACTGTTCTGCACAAGATGATGCGCCGGTTATGCCGTGGTTGGGTATGCAGCTTGCTGATCTTGAATCGCTTGATGCCGCATTACTTATCGGCTCTAACATTCGTAAAGATCAACCATTAGCTGCACTGCGTTTACGTAAGTCCGCTATGTCTGGTGGCAAAATTAGTTTTCTTAATCCGCGCGCATTCCCGTTGCATTTTGATGCGGCGACTTCCATCACGACCCGTGCCGACCATATGGTTAACGAGCTGTTGGCAATTGCGGTCGCGGCAGGTGCGGATGTGTCTGCACTCAGTGATGCTGGCTCGCCTGATGTGCAAGATCAACATAAAGCAATTGCAGATGATTTAAACAATGCTGATCGCGCTGCTGTGATGCTAGGTAATATTTCAGTAACGCATCCTGCTTATTCTGCCTTGCATTATTTAGCGGCAGCATTAGCCAAAGTCACTAACAGCACTTTATCTATGTTGCCAGAACGGGCTAACACAGCCGGTGCTTGGTTGGCAGGTGTGGTACCGCATCGTGGGCCGGGTGGTAAAGCATTGGGCGCAGCAACTGAAGCAGGGCAGCATGCAGCAGATATGCTTACCGCTGGTAAAAAGCGTTACTTGTTATTAGGCACTGAGCTTGAATTTGATGCAGCTAATCCTGCAAAAGCCATGCAGGCACTGTCAAAGGCTGATCATGTTGTTGCTATCAGCTCGTTTATGAGTAGTAGCCTGAACGAACACGCTACGGTGGTATTGCCTATGGCACAGTTCCCTGAATGCTACGGCACCTATGTTAATGCAACGGGTGCATGGCAATCGGTTAAGGGTGTAGCAACACCTTCAGGGGATGCCCGCCCAGCATGGAAGATCATGCGCGTGTTAGCTGAAAAGCTCTCTCTTGATGGCTTTAACTTTGATAGCCCTGAAGTGATCACCAAAGAAGTACAACAGCACTGTGGCCAAGTACAGCTTAATAATTTGTCCGGCACCAGCGGCAAAATCAATTTTCAAGCGCCAGATAAAGCTGAGTTACTTCGTGCTGGTGAAACACCAATCTATGCAACTGACCCCTTAGTCAGGCGTTCGCAGCCATTGCAAAACTCAAGTGACGGCAAACAAGCCTTCGCGGTAATGTCAGACAACGTGATGCATAAGCTGGGTTTAAAAGACGGCGATACCGTAAAAGTAAAACAAGGCGATGGTGTAGCGACTCTTCCTGCCAAAGCTGACAACAGCGTGCCTGATGCATGTGTTTGGGTGCCAACGGGCTTACCGCAAACACAAGCGTTGGGTGATTTATTTGGCCCAATACAAGTGAGTAAAGGCTGATGCTTGATGCTCTATTACTCACGGTAGTCACACTACTCAAAATTGCGGCGGTTATGCTGCCACTGATTATTTGCGTGGCGTACCTAACATTGGCTGAACGTAAAGTTATTGGTCGAATGCAAGTTCGCGTTGGCCCAAATCGGGTAGGCTGGAAAGGCTTAGGCCAACCTTTTGCTGACATGTTCAAGCTGATGACGAAAGAAGTCATCATCCCAACTAATTCATCTCGGTTTTTATTTTTGGTTGCACCTGTTTTATCACTAGCTCCTGCGTTAGCAGCTTGGGCCGTTATTCCGTTTGCAGATGGCTGGGTGCTGGCCGATCTCAACGCGGGTTTGCTTTATGTGTTGGCGATGACATCAGTCGGTGTTTATGGCGTCATCATTGCGGGTTGGGCATCCAACTCTAAGTACGCATTTTTGGGTGCCATGCGCTCAGCGGCGCAAATCGTTGCGTACGAAATTGCGATGGGCTTTGCACTGATTGGTGTATTGATGGTTGCAGGCAGCCTTAACTTAGGCGATATCGTTCGAGCGCAAGAGGGTGGCTTCTTTAGCTGGTTCTTGATTCCATTGCTGCCACTTGCGGTGGTTTACTTTATCTCAGGCGTTGCAGAAACGAACCGTGCACCGTTTGATGTAGCGGAAGGCGAATCAGAAATCGTCGCAGGCTTTCACGTTGATTATTCAGGTATGGCGTTCGCTGTATTCTTCTTGGCTGAATATGCCAACATGATTATGATTGCCGCGCTTACCTCAATCATGTTTCTTGGTGGTTGGATGTCACCCATTGATGGATGGGGTGACGGCATACATTGGTTCTTGATCAAAACCGCATTCTGCTTGTTTCTGTTTTTGTGGTTCAGAGCCACTTTCCCACGCTATCGCTACGATCAAATTATGCGTTTAGGTTGGAAGGTGTTTATACCCGTCACAATCGTATGGATTGCGGTTATCGGTGTAGCCATATACTACGGCATTGGTCCGTGGTTCCAGGTGCGAGGCTAAAATCATGACTGGTCAATTATCAAAATACGTTAAGAGTTTTACCCTGTGGGAATTGCTTAAGGGCATGAGCCTGACGGGCAAATACTTTGTCTCTAGCGGTATTACTATTCAGTACCCAGAAGAAAAGACACCTCAATCGCATCGCTTTCGTGGCCTGCATGCTTTGCGTCGTTATCCCAATGGTGAAGAGCGCTGTATAGCTTGTAAGTTGTGCGAAGCGGTATGCCCAGCATTAGCGATCACTATCGAATCAGAGCAGCGTGATGACGGGACACGCCGAACTACGCGTTACGACATCGATCTCTTCAAGTGCATCTTCTGCGGTTTTTGTGAAGAGGCGTGCCCGGTTGATTCAATTGTCGAAACACGAATCTTTGAATACCACTTTGAAAATCGTGGTGAACAGATCATGACGAAAGACAAACTGCTAGCGATTGGCGATAAGAACGAAACGCAAATTGCGGCAGATCGCGCAGCTGACGCAGCATTTCGATAGGCGGTATACGTGAACTTTGAAACCTTTATATTTTATGTGTTCTCGGCGATAACCGTGTTTGCAGCATCACGTGTTGTGTCGGTACGCAACCCTGTGTTTGCTGCGATGTTTTTGGTACTGACATTTTTTAGCTGTGCCGGCATATGGCTTTTACTCGAAGCCGAGTTCTTAGCTATCACTCTCGTATTGGTATACGTTGGCGCGGTGATGGTGTTGTTCTTGTTTGTTGTGATGATGTTAGACGTTAACGTCGAACCGCTGCGCGAAGGCTTTGTTAAGTATTTGCCCGTGGGCTTATTGGTGGGTGCGATTATGTTTATTGAAATGGTGCTGCTAATCGCACGCTCTTTTAAATCTGATTCGTTTCCTGCACCAACATCTGCGGCTGCCGCTGACTACAGCAACACTGAAGCGCTTGGCGAGCTGCTGTATAGCAAGTACCTATTTCAGTTTGAGATTGCCGCAATCATTTTACTTGTAGCCATTGTTGCTGCGATTGCGCTCACTATGCGCCGTCGCCCTGACACCAAATACCAAAAGCCAGCTGAACAAATTAACGTTACTAAAGCTGATCGTTTACGCGTGGTCAAAATGACTTCCGAAACACAACAGCGGAATAGTTAAGATATGCTTTCACTGTTACATTTCCTGGTGCTCGGCTCCATCCTATTTAGTTTGAGTGTGGTTGGTATATTTCTTAATCGCAAAAACGTGATTATCTTGTTGATGTCCATCGAATTGATGCTGCTATCAGTTAATTTGAATTTTGTTGCGTTCTCACATTTTTTAGGTAATGACGATGGCCAGATATTTGTGTTTTTTATATTGACAGTTGCTGCTGCTGAGGCTGCGATTGGATTGGCGATACTAGTGGTGTTGTTCCGCAACCGGCAAACAATTAATGTTGCCGATCTTGACCAGCTGAAGGGGTAGGCGCATGAAACTACTCTATACACTCATACCAATGGCGCCGTTATTGGCAGCCATCATCGCTGGTTTTTTTGGCAGCAAGATTGGCCGTACTAATAGCCATCGTGTCACCATTGCAGGTGTTGCGGTTGCATTCCTACTCTCGCTAGTGGTGTTTCAACGTCATGTATTGGGCGGCGCAGAAACCTTTAACGAATCACTCTATATCTGGATGGTGAGTGGTGGTATTCGATTCGAGATTGGTTTTCTCGTCGATAACCTCACTGTGCTAATGATGCTAGTTGTCACGTTTGTATCATTAATGGTGCATATCTACACCATTGGCTACATGGTTGATGATCCGGGTTACCAACGCTTCTTTAGTTACATATCGCTATTTACGTTTGCGATGTTGATGCTGGTTATGTCGAACAACTTCCTACAACTATTTTTTGGTTGGGAAGCAGTGGGTTTGGTTTCGTACCTACTCATTGGTTTTTGGTTTAAGAAGGACACGGCCATTTTTGCCAACATGAAGGCCTTCTTAGTTAACCGCGTAGGCGACTTTGGTTTTCTACTAGGTATTGCTGGCGTGGTGTATTACACCGGTAGCTTGGATTACTTTGATGCTTTTAATGCAGCTCCTGCTATTGCTGGCGAGACCATGAACCTTGTCGGTGGCGCTGAATGGTCGGCTATGACGGTTATCTGCATACTATTGTTTATTGGTGCGATGGGTAAGTCTGCTCAAGTGCCATTGCATGTTTGGCTACCTGATTCGATGGAAGGCCCAACGCCTATTTCAGCGCTGATACACGCCGCGACCATGGTTACCGCGGGTATCTTTATGGTGGCGCGTATGTCGCCATTGTTTGAGCTATCAGAAACAGCGCTAAGCTTTATCTTGATTATTGGATCAATCACGGCCTTCTTTATGGGCTTGATTGGCATTGTTCAAAACGATATTAAAAAGATTGTTGCCTATTCAACCTTATCGCAGCTGGGTTACATGACCGTTGCGCTAGGTGTGTCTGCTTATTCCGCGGCGATTTTCCACTTGATGACGCACGCTTTCTTTAAAGCGTTGTTGTTCTTGGCGGCTGGTTCGGTGATCATCGCCTTGCATCACGAGCAAGACATTCGCAAGATGGGTGGCCTACGCAAGTACATGCCAATCACCTATTGGACTTCACTCATAGGGTCTTTAGCGTTAATCGGCTTTCCGGGTTTGTCTGGTTTCTTTTCAAAAGATTTGATCATTGAAGCGGTACATAATTCATCGATACCGGGTGCTACGATCGCGTACTACGCGGTGTTGTCAGGTGTGTTTATTACTGCTTTCTACTCGTTCCGTTTGTTCTTCTTGGTATTCCATGGAGAAACTCGCATGGATAAGCACACGGCTGAACATGCACACGAACCGCCTGGCGTGGTTACGTGGCCGCTCATCTTGCTTGCCATACCATCGGTGCTTATTGGTGGCTTAACATTAATGAACGTGGGTTTTGGTGATTACTTTGGCAATGCGATCTATGTAGCACCTGAGCATGATGCGGTTAAGGCAGTTGCAGGGTTTACAGATAGTGCATTAGGCATGGTTAAACACAGTGTTGCTACCTTACCGTTGTACCTTGCGGCCGCGGGCGTGTTCACCGCTTGGTTGTTCTATTTGATCATGCCATCCATACCGGCATTCCTGCACGATAAGTTGGGCTTTCTGCACCGGATGCTGAACAACAAATATGGTTTTGATGATTTCAATCAGTTGGTTTTTGCCGGTGGCAGTGTTGGCCTCGGACGATTCTTTTGGAAGAAGGGCGATCAAACCTTAATTGATGGAGCGATGGTTAATGGATCGGCTAACAAGATTGGGAGCCTCTCTGGTATCGCTCGATTTATGCAAACAGGTTTTCTATTCCACTACGCATTCGCAATGATCCTCGGGTTGCTGGCAATGCTCACTTGGTTTTTGTTTACCTGATGGCTGCACATAACAACACTACGATGACTGCCAATCCACAAAAAACAGGAAGCCTGTCGTGAGTCACTTATTAAGCCTGCTGATTTGGCTACCCATAATTGGTGGTATAGCGATAATTGTTCTAGGCGATTCTCGATCACGCCCATTTGCGGCTGTGGTATCGGGTCTAACGCTGTTGTTGAGCTTGCCGCTGTACTTTAGTTTTGATCGCACCACATCGGATATGCAGTTCACTGAACTTGCTGCATGGTTGCCGATGTTTGATATTAATTACTCACTTGGTGTTGATGGTATTTCTATGCCATTGATCGTCCTAACGGCAATGATCAATGTGATTGTTGTGGTGTCAGCATGGGAAGTTATCAAGGATCGTCCTGCACTCTATATGGGCGCATTCCAGATCATGACTGGCTTGATGATTGGTGTGTTCTCCGCCCTTGATGCGATTCTGTTTTACATCTTCTTTGAAGCCACGCTAATACCGATGTTTTTAATTATTGGTATTTGGGGTGGGCCTAACCGCGTTTATGCATCAATAAAGTTCTTTTTGTATACGTTCTTGGGCTCGGTTTTTATGTTGATCGCGCTGATCTACTTATACAAAGTAGGGGGCAGCTTTAATATTCTAGACATGCACGTTTTAGCATTAGCGCAGAAGCCTCAAATTTGGGTGTTCCTGGCGTTCTTTGTGGCGTTTGCTGTCAAGATTCCGATGTTTCCAGTGCATACCTGGCTTCCTGATGCGCACGTTGAAGCGCCGACTGCTGGTTCTGCAGTATTAGCGGCCATCATGCTTAAGATGGGTGGTTATGGCTTTTTGCGATTTAGTTTGCCGATTACACCTAATGCTGCTGCACAGTTAGACATCCTGATGATTGCCTTGTCGTTAATTGCGATCGTCTACATTGGCTTTGTAGCGCTTGCGCAAAATGACATGAAAAAACTCATTGCATACTCATCTATTTCGCACATGGGTTTTGTAACTTTGGGTATTTTTATCGCCTTTCGCTTGGCGGTGGGTTCTACTGACCCGAACACTGCTGCTTTGGGTATCGAAGGTGCGATCATGCAAATGGTATCGCACGGTTTTATATCCGCTGCGATGTTCTTATGTGTAGGCGTAATGTACGACAGGGTGCATAGTCGTGAGATCAGTGCCTACGGTGGTGTTATCAACACCATGCCTATGTTTGGTGCGTTTATGGTGTTCTTTGCAATGGCCAACGCAGGCTTGCCGGGTACCTCAGGTTTTGTCGGCGAATTCATGGTTATTCTTGCTACGTTTAAAACTAATTTCTGGTTTGCAGCGCTTGCATCACTAACGCTAATCCTTGGAGCGGGCTACACCCTGTGGATGGTTAAGCGAGTTATTTTTGGTGAGGTTGCTAACGAGCAAGTCGCAGCACTTACTGATATCAACAAACGCGAATTCTGGATGTTGGGATCGTTAGCCGTATTCGTTTTGCTATTGGGCCTATGGCCTGATTTGCTAGCGGATGTTATGCATGCGTCGGTCGAAAATCTCGTCCAACACATTTCCATCTCCAAATATTAAGAGCCATAGACGATGGATAATTTGCAGATTGCTACACCTGAAATCTTTTTGTTAAGTGCAACTTGCCTGGTACTTGTTATCGGTTTGTTTCTTAATAAAGAGCAACGGTACTTAAACTACTGGCTTGCTCAAGCGGCATTGTTAGTCACGTTGTTATTGACCTACAACCAAATCGGTGAGCCAGCGTCCACTGCATTCTCAAAAGCTTATGCGATTGATGGTATGACCAGCACGCTTAAATGCTGGATCATCGCAGTAATCATGGGTGGTTTTTTATATTCACGCGATTACTTAAACGATAGGCCCATTGCGCGCGCTGAATACTATGTTTTGGGCTTGTTTGGCGTTGCTGGCATGATGATAATGGTGTCAGCGATCAATATGCTAACCATCTATCTAGGCCTCGAACTACTTGCCTTATCGCTATATGCAATGGTGGCACTACATCGCAACAATGCTGAGTCATCTGAAGCTGCGATGAAGTACTTTGTACTGGGTGCGTTAGCATCGGGTATGTTGCTTTACGGTATGTCGATGGTCTATGGCGCAACAGGCTCGCTTGACCTTGCCTCAATCAACACGATTCTTGAAGCTAAAGAAGAGCGCAGTGTGGGTGCACGCTTTGGTTTAGTGTTTATTATCGTCGGCCTAGCGTTCAAATTGGGCGCTGTACCATTTCATATGTGGGTGCCGGATGTTTATGATGGTGCACCAACGTCTGTAACCTTATTTATCTCAACGGCTCCAAAAATTGCTGCTTTCGCGATGATTATTCGCCTGCTAGTTAATGGCCTAGAAGTACTACACGCTGATTGGCAACAAATGATGGCGATCATGGCGGCGATATCGATGATCGTCGGTAACTTAGTTGCAATTGCGCAAACCAATATCAAACGTATGTTGGCTTATTCAACTATCTCGCATGTTGGTTTTTTATTGATGGGTATTATCACCGCCAGTAACGAAGGTTACTCAACGGCGATGTTCTATGCGATTACCTATGCGTTTACTACCTTGGCAGCATTTGGCGTACTGCTGGCTTTGTCTCGTAATGGTTATGAAGCATCAAAGCTTGATGATTTTTCTGGCTTAGCCAAGCGCAATGGGGTGCTAGCACTAGTGATGACAGTGGCTATGTTCTCACTGGCTGGTATGCCTCCGTTTGTCGGTTTTCAAGCTAAGCTAGCTGTGCTGACGGCGGCCGTTGGTGGAGGGTTTTTGTGGTTAGCTATCATTGGCGTGGTGATGAGTGTGATCGGTGCGTTCTACTATCTGCGTATCATCAAGCTTATGTATTTTGACGAGCCCATCGATAACACCGAGATCGAAGCTGCTGCCGATGTTACTGGTGGTTTAGCGATCAATAGCTTGGCAGTTATTGCTTTGGGCATATTCCCAGGCTTGATTATGGCGGCCTGCATCGCAGCGTTTCCGTCCTGAACAGTCAGCTAGGCGCCTTTGGCACGAATACACTTGCAAAGAATGGTTGTGTCGCGGGCTTAGTCTCCCTATAATTACGGAGTCGGT
>CALJAA010000059.1 GCA_938028465.1 uncultured Granulosicoccaceae bacterium
GACGCGCCGTGTATGGACGCATGCCCCACCGGTATCGATATACCCTTATTCATACGACAGATTAAAACGGGTAACGCAAAGGTTGCTGCTAAAACCATCTTTGATGAAAATATCTTTGGCGGAATGTGCGCGCGGGTATGCCCAACTGAAACGCTATGTGAGCAAAAATGTGTCCGTACAGTGGGTGAGGAAAAACCCGTGCTGATTGGGCAGTTACAACGGTTCGCTACTGATGCATTAATGGCAACGGGTAAGCAGCCATACACAAGAGCAGCACAACGCGACACGCACGTAGCCGTCGTGGGGGCGGGGCCAGCAGGTTTAGCTTGCGCTCATCGATTAGCGTTGTATGGTCATAAAGTGACGGTATTTGACGCTAAACCAAAGCCAGGTGGTTTAAATGAATACGGCATTGCTGCGTATAAAACCGTTGATTCATTTGCTGCAAAAGAAGTTGAATACATCTTGTCTATCGGTGGAATCGACCTTAAACCTAACTCCGTTATCGGGGAAAAATTAACCTTAGATCAGCTGAAGGCTGACCACGACGCTGTCTTTCTTGGCATGGGTTTAGGTGGCGTAAATAAATTAAACATACCAGGTGAAGAACTACCCGGCGTTGAGAATGCTGTTGAGTTTATTTCTCGCCTGCGGCAAAGCACCGATTTAGAGTCTATGCAGTCCGAAATTGGGCGTAATGTTGTTGTTATTGGTGGCGGTATGACAGCGATAGATGCGGCTGTTCAAGCCAAACACTTAGGTGCTGAAAATGTCACCGTTGTCTATCGACGCGAACAATCCGCGATGAACGCCAGTGAGTTTGAGCAGGAACTCGCACAAAAAAGCGGCGTTTTATTACGTACAAACCTCCAGCCAACTGAAATTCTTGAAGCAGCTGGGGCAATCCACAAGACCTTCTTTGAGTACACTGCAAACCAAAACGATAAGCTTGTTGGAACTGGGGAAATGCTAGCCATTGAGAGTGATCAAGTATTGGTGGCGATTGGCCAAGCAATGGAATGTATTGCAATGCAAGGCTCGAAAGCCCCGATTACAATGAAATCTGGGCGTATTGAAGTGGACGAACACCGACGAAGTAGTGATAAGTCTGTGTGGGCTGGCGGTGATTGCATCGCTGGTGGTGACGACCTAACTGTATCCGCAGTGCAAGACGGTAAGCTTGCCGCTGAATCGATTCATCAAACCTTGGAGAATGCTCATGGCTGATTTGGCTTCTGAATTTATCGGCATAAAATCTCCTAACCCATTTTGGTTGGCCTCAGCACCACCAACCGATAAATTGGTTAATGTTGTGCGTGCCTTTGAGGCGGGTTGGGGTGGAGTTGTTTGGAAAACGCTCGGTGAGGATCCCAACATCGTTAATGTTAATGGGCCGCGTTATGGCGCAGTGTATTCCACTGACCGCACGCTAATGGGCCTAAACAACATTGAGCTAATAACTGATAGGCCGCTACAAACCAATCTTGATGAAATTAAAATCGTCAAAAGGGATTGGCCTGATCGCGCCATGGTGGTTTCTCTTATGGTGCCCTGTGAAGAACAAAACTGGGCCGACATTGTTAAAAAAGTGGAAGACACAGGTGCTGACGGAGTGGAGCTTAACTTTGGTTGCCCACATGGTATGTCGGAGCGCGGTATGGGTGCAGCGGTTGGTCAAGTACCCGAGTACATTGAAATGGTGGCGCGCTGGTGTAAAGAAAACACAAGCATGCCAGTTATTGTAAAGCTCACGCCAAACATCACCGACATAAGGTTTCCAGCGCGTGCTGCTAATAAAGGTGGTGCAGATGCTGTTTCGCTAATTAATACAGTGAGCTCTATCGTTAGCGTTAACCTCGACACCATGTCGCCTGAACCGTCTATTGATGGCTGGGGTAGTCATGGTGGTTATTGTGGCCCAGCAGTCAAACCTATTGCTTTGAACATGGTTGCAGAAATCGCGAGAGACCCAGAAACCAGCCAACTGCCAATCTCTGGCATCGGTGGTGTCACCACGTGGCGTGACGCTGCAGAATTTTTAAGCTTGGGGGCTGGTAACGTTCAAGTTTGCACGGCAGCAATGACCTACGGTTTTAAAATTATTGAAGAGCTAACATCAGGTTTATCCAATTGGATGGATGAGGCGGGCTATACCTCTGTGGCTGATATAGTCGGTAAAGCTACGCCAAACGTCAAGGATTGGCAAAACCTAAACCTGAACTACATCAGCAAGGCCAAGATCAATCAAGATCTATGCGTGCAATGCGGGCGATGTCATGTTGTCTGTGAAGACACATCTCATCAAGCCATTACATCCATGGTAGATGGCAAGCGTCACTTTGAAGTGATCAACGAGGAGTGCGTCGGTTGTAACTTGTGCGTGTGTGTTTGCCCGGTTGATAATTGCATAACTATGGAAGAGATGACTGAAGGCGTTGATCCTCGCACCGGTTTAGAAGTCAGTAAGCAGTATGCAAACTGGACAACTCATCCTAATAATCCGGGTCGTGTCGCCGAGTAACCATGGGCGCAGCTCAATCGCCGAAGCTCATTGCGGTATAAGCTACTGTTGGCCAAACGCGCCAGAGTAGTTTGGCCCCTTTAAGCCTTCAAGCAGCACGGTGTCGATAAACATTTCGGCATCTTTGTGTAATTTTGTTTTAGGAGATGAATCAAGAGCAGCTATTTGGATAGCAAAATCGGCATAGTGTTGAGTGGTTGACCAAATCATAAATAATAAATGTATGGGCTCAAAGGTTTTTATCTCACCTTGTTGCATCCATTTTTTTAATATGGCAATTTTGCCGTCCACCATTTCTTTTAGGTCTGTTTTGAGATAGGGGCCAATCATCGGTGCGCCCTGAAGTATCTCGTTAGCGAATAAGCGAGAAGCCGCAGGGGATGTGCGCGATAGTTTAAGCTTTGCATGGATATAAGTTTGGATCTCCAGCAGTGGATCGCCCTCAGCATCAAGCTCGGTTAGGGGGTTGAGCCAGTTTTCAAGCGTGTCTTCAAGCACTGCCAAATAAATATCGTTTTTGCTTTTGAAGTAGTACAAAACATTGGCTTTGGACATACCGGCGGCTTCCGCGATCTGATCCACCGTTGAGCCGCGGTATCCGTAGCTTGAAAACACGTCAAGTGACGTAGATACGATACGATTTTCGTTCTCCGCTTGAATGCGTGTACGTTTGCGTGTTATTCCGGGCATGAAATCCAAATCAAAATGTTGACCAGTTGGTCAAAATACGATAGCGTTATCGCAGCGTAAAGTCCATTCCTATTCTCTAAGGATACCGTCATGACCATAAACAGCAATATGCGCATTAACAGCGATCGGCTCTGGGAGTCGATTATGGAAATGGCGAAGATTGGGCCGGGTGTAGCAGGCGGCAATAATCGACAAACACTTACCGATGAAGATGCCGTGGGTCGACAATTATTTCAATCATGGTGTGAAGCGGCTGGTTGCACCATGGGTTTGGATAAAATGGGCACCATGTTCGCCCGTCGCGAAGGTACCGATCCTGATGCACTGCCTGTTTACGTAGGTAGCCATCTTGATACGCAGCCGACTGGTGGCAAGTACGACGGTGTGTTGGGTGTATTGGGTGGCCTAGAAATTATCCGCCAACTTAACGACATGAAAGTACAAACTAAGCACCCGATTGTTGTGGTCAATTTTACCAATGAAGAAGGCACTCGCTTTGCACCAGCGATGGTGGCATCAGGCGTTTTCGCCGGAATACATACGTTGGATTGGGCTTACGATCGTGAAGATGCCAATGGCGCAAAGCTCGGCGATGAACTAAAACGTGTCGGCTATTTAGGTGATGAAGAAGTTGGTGCTCGAAAAATGCATGCGTTTTTCGAACTGCATATCGAGCAAGGCCCCATACTTGAAATTGAAAAGAAAGATATTGGTGTTGTTACTCACGGACAAGGGCTTAATTGGCTGCAGGTAACCTTAACCGGTAGAGAAAGCCATACAGGCTCCACACCCATGCCCATGCGTATTAATGCAGGCCTAGGCATGGCCAGAATCACTGAGTTAGTGAATGAAATCGCACTAAGCCATGCACCGAACGCCGTTGGCGCGATAGGCCATTGTGATATTTATCCAAACTCACGCAACATTATTCCCGGCAAGGCCGTATTCACTATCGACTTCCGACATCCTCAAAAGGACGTTATTACCGATATGGAAGCACGTCTACGCGAAGGTGCTAAAAAGATCGCGGATGAAATCGGCTTAGGTATGGAGATAGAGCAGGTAGGTGGTTTCGACCCAGTGGAGTTTGATGAAGGCTGCGTAACTGCGGTGCGTAACGCGGCGGAACGCTTAGGTTATAGCCATCGCAACCTGGTGTCGGGTGCTGGCCATGATGCTTGTTGGATTAACCGTGTTGCACCAACAGCCATGGTGATGTGCCCTTGTGTTGATGGCTTGTCGCATAATGAAGCTGAAGAAATAAGTGAAGAATGGGCTGCTGCAGGCACAAATGTACTTTTTCACGCGGTGGTTGAAACCGCTCAAATTGTTGAATAGGGAGTCGAAGCATGTCTACTACAGTTATTAAAGGTGGAACAGTCGTCACCGCTGATCGCAGTTATGCAGCTGATGTACTAATCGAAAACGGTGTCATCACTGCGGTAGGCGATAACCTTCAGGGTGATAAAACACTCGATGCAGATGGCTGCTACGTTATGCCCGGCGGTATTGATCCTCATACACATCTCGAAATGCCGTTTATGGGTACTTACTCAACGGATGATTTCGAATCAGGCACCCGAGCGGCGCTCTCTGGCGGCACTACGATGGTGGTTGATTTCTGTTTACCCGCACCGGGTCAGTCTTTATTAGAAGCGCGGCAGATGTGGGATAACAAAACATCAAAATCCTCATGTGATTACTCGTTTCATATGGCTATCACCTGGTGGAGTGAGCAAGTGTTTAACGAAATGGAAACGGTGGCTAAAAGCGGTATCAACACGTTTAAACATTTCATGGCTTATAAAGACGCACTAATGATTGATGATGAGGGTATGTTCTCTTCGTTTAAGCGGTGTGCAGCGATTGGTGCAATGCCATTAGTGCATGCAGAAAACGGCGATGTTGTTGCGCAACTGCAAGCAAGCTTACTCGCTGATGGCAATAATGGCCCAGAAGGCCATGCCTACTCACGTCCAACACAGGTTGAGGGTGAAGCGGTAAATCGGGCAGTGATGATTGCGGATATGGCGGGTGTGCCGTTATATATTGTGCATGTGTCTTGCGAAGAGGCGCATGAAGCGATTCGCCGAGCACGTCAAAACGGTAAGCGTGTTTTTGGTGAGCCACTCATTCAACATCTTACTTTAGATGAGTCTGAGTACTTTAATAAAGACTGGGATCATGCCGCACGGCGCGTTATGTCGCCTCCGTTTAGAAATAAAATGCACCAAGATTCGCTTTGGGCGGGATTGGCTGCCGGTAGCTTGCAAGTGGTCGCAACTGATCATTGCAGCTTTACAACAGAACAAAAACGATTTGGTGTTGGCGACTTTACCAAGATCCCAAATGGTACCGGCGGTTTAGAAGATCGCATGCCAGTACTCTGGACACGTGGTGTTAATACAGGGCGGCTTACCATGAATGAATTTGTTGCTGTGACGTCAACTAATATCGCTAAGATTCTGAACATGTATCCAAAGAAGGGTGCCATCGTTGAAGGTGCTGATGCAGATGTGGTTGTGTGGGATCCAAAGCGAAGTAAAACCATCTCAGCCGGTAAGCAACAATCCGCCATTGATTACAACGTATTTGAAGGTATCGAAGTCACAGGTTTGCCACGATTTACACTGACACGCGGCGAGGTGGTGATCAGTGAAGATGAAATTAATACGCAAGAGGGGCATGGCAAATTTGTCGCAAGAGATGCTTATCCTGCCACTAATAAAGCGTTGTCGAAATGGAAAGAACTAACTGCACCTAGGCCGATCCAGCGTGATCCATCTAAAATGCCTGCTGGTGTTTAGGTAGCTAAAAAGCAAAGCGATACGATACAAAAACACATGAGCGAATCCGTAATACAGGTCGATAAACTGTCGTTGACCTTTCAAACCAACGATGGGCCTGTGCACGCCTTGTCTGATATCGATCTGGATATACAGCAAGGCGATTTTGTATCGCTGATTGGCCCATCGGGCTGTGGCAAAACAACGTTGCTGCGAGTCATAGCAGATCTAGAAAAAGCCACTGGTGGCAATATCACTGTTAATGGCGTGTCCCCCGAAGCTGCTAGGCAAGCGCGCGGCTATGGTTATGTGTTTCAAGCCGCTGGCTTGTATCCATGGCGTACGATTGCGAAAAATGTTTCCCTACCGTTAGAGATCATGGGCTTAGATAGCGCAACGCGTAAAGAGCGTGTGGCACGCAATCTTGCGTTGGTCAATCTTGAGGGCTTCGAGAAAAAATATCCATGGCAGCTCTCTGGTGGCATGCAACAACGTGCCTCCATCGCTAGAGCTCTAGCAGTTGAACCTGATTTACTACTCATGGATGAACCCTTTGGTGCATTGGACGAAATCGTTCGTGATCATCTAAACGAGCAACTGCTAGCGCTATGGGCAAAGACCAATAAAACGGTTGTGTTTGTCACGCACTCTATACCCGAAGCGGTTTATCTTTCTTCTCACATTGTTGTTATGTCGCCAAGGCCTGGGCGTATTCAAGACATCGTCGTTAGTGACTTACCACGAGAGCGCACCTTAGACATCCGCGAAACCCCTGAATTTTTACGCATCGCTAATCGTGTTAGAGAAGGCTTAAGAGCAGGGCATTCTTACGACGACGTTGAGTCGTAAGGCGTGTCTGATACAGGTTTCAAAAACAGTATTCTTCCAGTCACTGCTGTGTGTTTGGCCATATTACTTATTTGGTCAATAGCTTCAGTTTGGCTTAATACCCCTTGGCAGAAAGATGTTTTCAAACGTGCGGGCGCAGAAAACGTTGGCGCGGTTGAATTTGTTAAAGCCACAATGGCGCAAGAGCGTCCGAAGTTACCTTCACCTCAGCAGGTTGCTGTGGAGGTTTACAACACGACAGTCAAAAAGAAAGTAACGTCTAAACGCAGCCTTATTTATCATTCTAAAATTACGCTTTCGTCGGCTTTGCTTGGTTTTGCGATGGGCACCTTACTTGGCATCGTGCTGTCAGTGGCCATTGTTTATAACCGTGCGTTAAGAAAAAGCTTAATGCCGTGGATTATTACCTCACAAACTATTCCGATACTCGCCATAGCACCGATGATTATCTTGGTGCTGAATTCAGTTGGCGTGCAAGGCTTAGTGCCAAAAGCGTTTATCTCTATGTACCTGAGCTTTTTCCCGATTGTAGTTGGCATGGTTAAAGGCTTAAATTCACCCGACATTGGTCACATGGATTTAATGCGTACTTACAGTGCTACAAATTGGCAGTCGTTTTGGAAATTGCGCTTACCCTCATCACTACCGTACTTATTTACTAGTATGAAAATTGCCATTGCCATTTCTATAGTGGGGGCTGTGGTGGCGGAACTTCCCACTGGTGCTGTAGCAGGTTTGGGCGCGCGCTTACTAGCGGGCTCCTACTATGGCCAGACTATTCAAATATGGTCAGCGTTGGTAATGGCTTCTATTCTTGCAGGCGGTTTGGTTTGGATAGTGGACATTATTGGGCGTTTAGTCACCAAACGGATGGGCTTGAACCATGCTTGATTCAACGGTTGCGCCGAAAGCCTTGGAGCGGTTTCTATATTTGAGCGCGCTGTGTTTTGGCGTGTTGGCTTTGGGTTTATTGCTCTTGCAGTTTTTTGGCAAGCCTTTGTTAGTCAGCACAAGCCTATTAGTTATCGTGGCTGCGATAGTTGGCTACAAGTTGTCTTTTCACAATAGCGCTATGGCGGCTGTTTGGTTATTGGCGACATCTTCGTTGGCGGCTGCATTCTTATTGTTGTTCTTGTCTGACATTGAATCGCAGGGCGCTGTTGGTTTTGCGTTTTGGTTTTTAGTGATCGCTTCGTGGGTGTTGGCCTGGGCCTCTGTCTCTCGCTTTACTGAAATCAATACACTGTCACGGGGTGTTAATGCTGCACTTAGCATTTTGATACCGTTAATTTTCGGTGTGTGGCTGCTATTGTTGTGGGAGTTTGTAACCAAGGGGCATGACGTACCTAAAGTGCTGTTACCCGCACCATCTGATATTGCCGATCGGTTTATGCATTCCATTCCTACCTTATGGGCGGATTTCAAGCAAACGTTTATCAAGTCCGTATTAACCGGTTACATCATGGGTTGTTCTGCAGGCTTCTTGGTTGCGATACTAATTGATCGCTCGCCATTCCTAAAGGCAGGTTTACTGCCAGTAGGTAATCTGGTGGCTGCACTGCCCATCGTAGGCGTTGCGCCCATTATGGTGATGTGGTTTGGTTTTGATTGGCAGTCTAAGGCAGCGGTGGTGGTTGTCATGACGTTCTTTCCAATGCTGGTCAACACCGTTGCAGGCCTATCAGCGGCATCAAGGATTCAGCTAGATCTGATGAACACTTATGCTGCTAACTACTGGCAGACATTATTTAAGCTTCGACTGCCAGAAGCGTTGCCGTTTATATTCAATGCTTTAAAGATTAATTCCACTCTGGCACTGATAGGCGCTATTGTGGCCGAGTTCTTTGGCACACCGATCGTTGGTATGGGCTTTCGAATTTCGACAGAAGTTGGCAAAATGAATGTGGATCTGGTTTGGGCAGAAATTGCCGTAGCGGCGTTAGCCGGTTCATTGTTTTACGGATTGATCGCGCTTCTGGAGCGATTGGTTACGTTTTGGCATCCATCGATGAGGGCCGCCGCTAGATAGTTTTGTTTGCTTGTAATATGTATTGGTAGTTTTGTTTTTATAGTTTAGAAAAATGAATTTTAATACTGACGATTTAGATATATCCAAAAGGGGAGATGTAAAATAATGGCATTACTTAAAAATAAAATTAGCTCAGCACTAGTTGGTGCTGCAGCGCTAGTTGCTTCGGCAACAACGTGGGCAGCAGATGATGTCACACTGCAGCTTAAATGGGTAACACAAGCACAATTTGGTGGCTACTACGTAGCACTAGATAAAGGCTTTTACAAAGACGCCGGTTTAAACGTAACCATTAAACCAGGTGGTCCAGATATCGCACCTCCACAAGTTATTGCTGGTGGTGGGGCTGATGTGGTGGTTGATTGGATGCCTTCTGCTTTGGCTAGCCGTGAGAAGGGCGTAGCGCTAGTTAACATCGCTCAGCCATTCAAGCGCTCTGGCATGATGCTCACTTGCCGTAAAGAAACAGGCATTACCGCACCAGAAGATTTCAAAGGTAAAACGCTGGGTGTTTGGTTTTACGGTAACGAGTATCCATTCTTAAGCTGGATGTCTTCGCTTAATATCGGTACTGAAGGTGGCGATGGTGTGACCGTATTGAAGCAAGGCTTTAACGTTGACCCATTACTTCAAAAGCAAGCTGATTGTGTGTCTACCATGACGTACAACGAATACTGGCAGGTTATTGATGCAGGCTTAACACCTGAAGACTTAGTGGTATTCAAGTATGAAGACCAAGGTGTATCAACCATGGAAGATGGTTTGTATGTACTTGAAGACAATCTGAAAGACGAAGCATTCGTTGACAAGATGGCACGCTTTGTAGCGGCTTCTATGAAAGGTTGGGAATACGCACGCGCGAACCCCGATGAAGCAGCCGGTATTGTTCTTGATAACGACGCCAGTGGTGCACAAACTGAAAAGCACCAAATGCGCATGATGGCAGAAATCAACAAGCTAACAGAAGGCAGTGACGGCAAGCTGGACCCAGCCGACTACGAGCGTACGGTTAAAACCTTACTCTCTGGTGGTTCTGATCCCGTTATTAGCGCAGCTCCTGAAGGTGCTTGGTCACACGTGGTTATTGATAAAGCGTTGTCGATGAAGTAATTGCGTAGTCATCGCACGTTAGTTGTCATTCCCGCGTAGGCGGGAATCCATTCTCGAATACACATGGATCCCCGCCTTCGCGGGGATGACAGTCAATGCGGGGATGACGACCCCTAACCACACCGAATCTCCACCGCCACGTGCCCAGTCGATTTTAAAAACTCCTTTAACCCTTCCGATGTAATATTCAACGTAGCTGTATTAACAAGCGGATGAAAGTTCGCGCTCTCAGAATTCAAGATCTTCTCCTCAATCGCCAAATTCACCACCTTGTCTTGATCGTTTATAAGCGCAAATGGCGTAACTGATCCGGGTTCTACACCAAGATGCTCCATCAATCGATCGGGGCTAGCAAAGCTCCACGCCTTAACGCCAACCAAGGTTGCTAGCTGTTTTAAATCAATGCTGGTGGTGTCTTCTAGCACCACTAGCCAAAGCTGTTTTTTCTTAGTTCTTAGAAATAGGTTTTTGCAATGGCAGCCTGCAATATCACTGCAATGCTTTTGCGCTTCTTCAACCGTATATACCGCGGGATGTTCAAACACATCAAAGGAAATGGCTAGATCAGTTAAGTGCTGTTCTAGATCGTTGCGCGACTTCTTCATGCTGTGGTTGTTTCAGTTAAGTAGTTTCTTCAATTCGGCTTTGCTGCTCAAAAAATGACGCGCCGGATGGATGCTCCGCTATAGCCACCTCGTAGCTGCTGCAGCGTATGCGCCCCGTGTCGACTCCTCTTATAACATCTCGCGATTGTTCGCTGGGTATATGGTTTGGGACAACGGGGTGAGAATCCTCAGCGTTATAGGCGCAAATATATAAGGTGCGTGGGCTATTGGATTTGTTTGGTGCCGAGCCATGTAGCAAGCGGGTGTGCATCAAGCAGGCAGCGCCTGCCGGGCCAATACAGGGAATCGCATCCTTTTGCGCTTGTGCTGCAACGTCTTCACTAACTGCACCGGTGAATACACCGTCGTGCCACAGCTCGTGCAGAGGGCCTTTGTGACTACCTGGCACCACTTCTAACGGACCGTTCTCTAGCGTGACTTCATCAATAAAGTACAAAACAGTCATTAAGTCATCGTTGGTGTGCAGTTCGAACTGGAAGTCTTGATGGAATTTAACTTCAGTGCTAGCACCGGGTAACTTTGAATTAACCTTGGCATTATTAAAACGTAGGTTAGGGCCAAAGATATCGCAGACCGCATCAACAGCTCGGCTGTCGCGCATCGCGTTTAAATAGTTGTCCGATAACTCGTTGGGTGATGATATGCGCCGCAATGCTGGGTTATCTGCGTTGTGCCCAGGTTGCACGCTAAAGCGTGGGCGGCCATCACTGGTTTCTCCATAGTTTTCTGTGTGTTCTCGGCTCTCTTCAACCCATTGGTTAAAATCATCGCGTAAGCCCTCGAGTTTATCAGCTGGTATGGCATCTTCTAGTAGAAGGTAGCCATCACGTTCAAAGCTTGCTATTTGATCGGCGGTAAGTGTTGCCATGTCGGGAGCCGGGGGTTGGTTGGATATTGGTTAGAAGATACCAACTCATTGGTTTTTTTCCAATATGGATACGATTGTGTAGGCGACATGTTTTAGGCGTTTGCTGTCATCCACCCCGGAGGGCGCCTAGCCCGCCTGCGCGGGGATGACAAGGCGCGGGGATGACAAAAGTCCCCCCAACACCTCAACCGATCAGCTACCATACCGTTCGCCCAGCAGCACCTACTAAAACCCTTTCGTCATGCCTTCTGAAGATTCACGTAACCTAATGATTGGCTATGCCGCTGCATTCACCGTAATGTGCATTTGGGCGACATGGTTGGTAGCAAGTCGAGCGGGTGCTCAGTCGCCACTAACGATCTATGATCATGCGGTACTTCGATATGGCGTGTCGTCTATCGTGGCTTTGCCCATCGTGCTGTACTACAAACCGTGGCGCACGATGACATGGCAACGTATTGCCATTGTGAGCATTCTGTTGGGGCCGATTTATATATTGGCTGTTTTCCTCGCATTCCGATATGCGCCTGCAGCTCATGGCGGTATCTTTATGAATGGCGCCTTACCCGCAGTTACGTTATTTATCTCGTGGGTATTGTTAAAGCAACGTGTACATAAGCTTCAAATAGTGGGCGTGGTGCTCATCATTATTGGGGCCACCTTAGCTGTGGCAGATGCAGCGGAACTCTCACTAACAGGTGCATGGATAGGTGATGGCTTGTTTTTTATCTCGGCAATATTTTTCTCAGGTTACTTAATCGCCGCTCGTGTGTGGAATGTCAGTACCACACAAGTTCTGTTTTGTAGCTCAATCATTAATGCGGTGTTGTTTGTACCCATCTGGTATTTGTTTTTGCCAAGTGGTTTTGCTGAGGCAACTCAAACTCAATTTTTGATCCAAATGCTTTACCAAGGTTTGATACCGGGATTAATTGGTTTGTTGCTGGTAGCCACCGCGACACGCAATATCGGCCCATCGTCTACGGCAGCATTTATGGCGGCAGTACCTGCACTAGGCTCCATACTCGGTGTTGTATTACTCGATGAAATGTTGGGCGGGCTAGGGTGGTTGAGTATATTGGTGTTAACGCCAGGTATCTTGCTGGTCGCCTTTTTTGGTGTGAAGTGATTTGCCTGAGATGCTTAGTACTAAGTGAATTGTATTGTCACCTGCGGTAGTATGGCGACATCAACTATGCGAGCTGGCACATGAATCACGACGACTTCCCCGAATTCAACGATCCAATGACACGCGCACGTTATGTGGGTGTGCCAACCTTTTTTAGAGCCCCTTGGAAAGAAGATCTCAACGACGTAGATATCGGCATAATTGGTGTGCCATTTGATGGTGGTGTTACCAACCGTCCTGGCTCACGACATGGGCCGCGGGAAGTTCGTAATCAATCAACCTTAGTGCGCATGATCAATCAAGCCACGGGAGTGTCGCCACACGAGCTATGCCGAGTAGCGGACATTGGCGATGCCTGGGTACCTTCACCCTTCGAACTAGTAGGCAGCCATAAAGCCATTCAAGATTCGTTTGATAAAGTTGTAGCCAAAGGTATTTTGCCGTTAGCGGTGGGTGGGGATCACTCTGTGTCGTTGCCGATCTTTAGAGCATTAGCTAAAGATGGCCCGATTGGAATGATCCATATCGATGCGCATTGTGATACTGGCGATGATTACATGGGTTCTAAGTTTCATCACGGAGCGCCGTTTAGTCGAGCAGTCGAAGAAGGTTTGCTTGATCCCAAGCGCACTATTCAAATCGGCATTCGCGGTACGATCAATGATAAAGATCTGTGGAAGTTCAGCCACGATAGTGGCATGCGCGTGATGTACATGGAGGAGTTTTATAAGCTTGGTGTTGAAGAGGCTATTAGGGAAGCCAAGCGCGTAGTGGGTGATGGCCCTGTTTATATTAGTTTTGATATCGATAGCCTTGATCCTGCATTTGCACCGGGTACCGGTACGCCAGAGATTGGTGGCTTAACTACGCTGGAAGCGCAACTTTTAATACGCGGCTGTCATGGTTTAAATATTGTGGGTGCAGATATGGTGGAAGTAGCACCGTCGTTTGATATGTCTGGCAATACGGCCATGGTAGGAGCAAATATCTTGTTTGAGCTACTGTGTGTTGCAAGTGAAGCCCGTGCAGCGAGATCCGCAAAGGCGTAAGCTGATGCCGTTTTGCTCAATTGTCGGTTTATTCGGCTTTGACATAACCGTTTGACTCAGTACACTGGTGCGGCAAACTACAAAGATTGGCCGAATTACATCGGTAAATTATGACTGAGGAGATGGATTAATGAAATTAAAGCACTCAATAAAGGTGTTATTAGCAGGATCTGTGCTTGGAAGTGCATCAATCGCACAAGCAGCCGATGTTGTTATCGGCGTGCCAAATTGGCCGTCAGTACGCGTTACAGCACACGTACTTAAGGTAGCGATGGAAGAAAACTTGGGCCTAGAAGTCGAACTTCAAAATGGTACCAATCCCGTTATTTTTGAGGCAATGGATTCAGGTGCAATGCACGTTCACCCTGAAGTATGGCTTCCAAATCAAACTAACCTAAACAACAAGTTTGTTCAAGAGAAGCAAAGCGTAAGACAAAACCCTAACGGGGTTGCTGGTGACCAAGCGATGTGTGTAACAGCAGGTACAGCTGAGCGCACAGGTATTGCGAACCTTGCTGATCTAACCGACCCAGACATGGCTAAAAACTTCGACACTGATGGTGACGGAAAAGGTGAGATCTGGATTGGAGCTGCGGGTTGGGCATCAACAAACGTTGAAAAGATTCGCGCAAAGTCCTATGGCTACGACCAAACAATGAATCTAAAAGAGATGGATGAAACGCTAGCGCTAGCTGAAGTGGATAACGCGGTAGCGCAAGATAAAGACATCGTCTTTTTCTGCTACACACCGCATCACATGTTTGCACTGCATGAGCTGGTTATTTTGAAGGAGCCTGCGCATGACGAATCTAAGTGGTCGGTAATACAACCAACTGATGATCCAGAGTGGTTAGACAAATCTGAAGCTGGCGTTGCATGGTCAACTGCTTATTTGCATGTTCACTACGCAACCTCTCTAGAAGATGATCAGCCAGAGGCAGCGGCAATGCTGTCCAAAGTTAAGCTCGATACCGCTACGGTGTCAGCCATGACTTATGCATTGGTTGTTGATAAGGAAGATCCAGCAGAGTTTGCAGCCAAGTGGGTTGCAGACAATGCAGAGATCGTGGATAGCTGGTTACAGTAATTAAACTAAGCGAATGAAGTAAAACAAACGGGAGCATCGATTTGCTCCCGTTTTTATTTGTGCGGCTAGGAGACACAATCGGTGAGTGAAGACGTCATAACGCTAAAAAATGTTTGGAAGATATTTGGCGATCGGGCAGAGGAGGCCATGCGTGCAGTTGAAGAGCGCGGTTTAACGAAACCTGAAGTGCTTGCTGAGTTTGCTTGCGTGGTTGGCATTGCCGATTGTTCCTTCGAAGTTAAACGCGGGGAGATATTCTGTGTGATGGGTTTGTCTGGTTCAGGCAAATCTACGATGGTCAGGCACCTAAATCGATTAATTGAACCCACGGCTGGTGAAATATCAGTATTGGGCAAAGATATGTTGTCACTTAAAGGTGATGCACTACGAGAGATGCGCGCGAACAATATCGGCATGGTATTTCAGCATATGGCTTTGCTGCCACATCGGACTGTTCGCGATAACGTCGGCTTCCCGTTACAAATACGAGGTGAGCCAAAGTCGCGCCGTTGGGAGGTATCTCAGCGTTGCTTGAACATGGTTAACCTTGATGGTTATGAAGATCGTTTCCCCCGCGAGCTCTCAGGCGGTATGCAACAACGCGTAGGTTTAGCTCGTGCGCTAGCATCTGATCCTGAAGTGCTATTGATGGACGAGCCATTCTCAGCGCTTGACCCATTAATCCGTAGGCAACTACAAGATCAATTTATGGCCTTGTCAGCGGAGCTGAATAAAACCACCGTGTTTATTACGCACGATCTAGATGAAGCCATTCGCATCGGTAACCGTATCGCTATCATGAAAGACGGTCGCATTGTGCAAATAGGCACACCAGAGCAAATTGTTACCGACCCAGCAGACGACTACGTTAGAGACTTTGTAGAAGGTATCTCCAAACTCAAACTCGTATTCGCCAATTCAATAATGGAGCCATTAGCTGACTACAAGGCGGCTAACCCAGAGGATCTATCCTCGTGCCCGCGTGCTGATCACGGTGTTGATTTAGATCAGCTGATTGATATCTCAACAACAACAGAACGCCCAATCGTGATTCAAGACGATGACAAAAACGATATTGGCGTCGTCACTAAAGCAAGATTACTCAAAGGCATACAAGGGGGCAAGGCATGACTGATAACGGCCTCGAAGCAACACCTCGTGAGCTCGATGCATCGGTTGCAGAGTTTGCGCAAGAGAACGCACAGTATTATTCCAAGCAGTTTGAAAAGATCCAGGGCACCACAGGTTTTGCGTTTTCTTGGAATACCATGGCAGCTGTTTTTGGGCCGCTGTGGGGTGCAGTACGCGGTGCTTGGGGTTTCTTCTGGACATTCCTTGTGCTCGAGCTATTTGCCTTAGTACAAATCGGCCGTGGTTTATGGGGAGAATTAGGCGCTGATCAAATAGCCCGTTACGAAAAGCTCCTCGTTAATATCTCGAAAAGAGAACAACAAGCCAAAGATTTAATCGCTGCCGGCGATGCGGCCTCCGCCGAAGCTAAGCTGAAGATTGCCGACAATCTAAAACGTGTTGCAGCGGAAGCGCAGGAAAAGGCCGATCTAGCCTCCAACGAAGCTACTTCGATCCTGTTAACAGGATTGGTGTTGATGATAGTTGTTAAGTTGCTAGAAGGGTTTATGGCTAACCGCAGCTATGAAAAACAATACCTGAAATGGCGTGCTAATCCCGCAGTGCAATCTGGCGTCAACCGAACCAATGCTTGGTTTGGTGGTTTTCTGCTGATAGCGATCTGGCCGTTAACCTTATTTCGGTTTACCGTATCCGACCCCGATGGCAAGCTCAGTAAATTAACCGGTGGTTTTATTGGCGATAAGATTACGATTACAGAGTTCCCTGTTGGTCGAGAGTATTTTTCATCATTCGCCAAAAAGGGCGATGCCGGGTTTGATTGGTTAGCACTTAATTTTAGTGATGTGTTTGAAGGTATTACTAAGGTTATACGAACCGTCCTCGATGCCCTAGAGATTGTTTTAATCCAAACACCGTGGCCGGTCGTGATGGTGGTGATCGTTGTGATGGCTTTTAGGCTTGCTGGTATTCGCGTCGCGATCTTTACTGCAGCATCATTACTGTACTTAGCGTTTATGGGCTTATGGGAGATGTCCATGATCACCGTAGCGCTGATTGGGGCAGGTGCGTTTTTATGCGTAGTGATTGGTATTCCGCTGGGTATTTGGTTTGGTAAATCCAATCGGGCTTATGCCTTAGCAGAGCCTGTGCTCGACTTTATGCAAACCATGCCAGCGTTTGTATACCTCATACCGATCATCGCATTTTTCGGTACCGGTAAACCACCTGGCGTGTTGGCTACTTTAATATTTGCAATGCCTCCTGTAATAAGGCTTACAGCCCTAGGGATGCGCGGTGTACCTGAAACTACAAAAGAAGCAGCGACGGCATTTGGTTGTTCCAAATGGCAGTTGCTCACAAATGTCGAACTGCCGTTGGCCATGCCATCAATCATGACGGGTATTAATCAAACGATATTGATGTCATTGTCGATGGTGGTTATTGCATCGCTTATTGGTGCAGAAGGTTTGGGTGCGTTGATTCTCGAAGCGCTGCAATACGCTGCTAAGGGGCAGGGTTTGCTGGGTGGTTTAGCAATTTTACTCTGTGCGATGGTTATTGATCGAATAGCACAAGGTATGTATCGACGGAAGGTGGCGGGTGATTAATTGTGCAGGACTTCTTAATTCAATCTCTCGTTGCTTCTGTAGTGCTAACGGTATTGATCAATGTAGTGCCGCGTTTTTTTCCAACGCAAACAAAGAATGTAGAGAGGAAGCTTCACGATAAAATTGAGGAGGCCTTTAGGGAAGATGATATTCGGCGTGAATCGGGAAATAGGCCTCGAATAAAAGTGTTCTTCCCATGGAAGGCGATGTTGGTGATATCCATTGTATTAACGGTACTGTTAAATGTGATTGGCTTATTTGTCATTAGATAGCCTGCCCCTGTTCGGTAAGCTGATTTAAACGTTTAAGCCTTTCATACCCTCTGCAGTGTATCGGTCGCCGCTAACAGCGCTTTGCTTAAATACATTGTCTAACTCAGTTAAATTTGCTTCGGTCAATTTAACCTGTGTTGAGTCAACGTTTTCCTGTAAGTACTTCTTTCGACGTGTACCAGGGATGGGAATAATGTGTTGTCCTTGATTTAGCAGCCAAGCAAGGGATACTTGGCCCAGCGTGCAGTGATGTGCTAAAGCGATATCCTTTACTGCATCAAGAAGTAAGGAATTCCGTGCAAGATTCTCTTTCTCGAAACGTGGATTTGCTATGCGAAAATCACCTTTGGACAAATCTTTGGTATCGGTAAGTGTTCCTGTCAAAAAACCGCGTCCTAATGGACTGTATGCAACAAACGCTGTATTGAGTTCACTACATGCAGCTAAAATTTCGTCCTCGGGCTCACGTGACCAAAGCGAATACTCGGTTTGAAGCGCCGCGACAGGATGAACAGTGTGGGCTCTCCTCAGTGTATTTGTGGACACCTCGCATAGGCCATAGCTTTTGATCTTGCCCTCAGTAATCAGGTCTACCAACGCACCGACGGATTCTTCTATTGGTACCTTTGGGTTTAAACGATGTAAATAAAAAAGATCGATGGCATCAGTCCCAAGCCTCTTCAATGAAGCCTCACAAGCTGACCGAATGTATGCTGGACTCGAATTAATTTGCCGTTCGTATTTGCCTTTTTCACGAATTATTCCGCATTTTGTTGCAATCACGACCTTGTCACGCTTACCAGCCACGAAACGCCCTAGCAACTCCTCATTGTGGCCAATGCCATAGGTATCAGCGGAGTCATACAGGGTTACGCCGAGTTCGAATGCGTGTTCTAGTGTTGCAAGAGATTCGATATCGTCGGATTCGCCATAGAATTCGGACATGCCCATACAGCCCAGTCCGAGAGCGGATACTTCTATATTGCTGTTTCCAAGTTTTCTTGTTTTCATTTGAATCTCCAAGGGGTTTAGAGTCGAGAATTTATATTACAAAATACTTTTCCGTTTTATAGAGTACAGAGATGAAAAAGTGGTAAACGCTAGTTATACCTATATTATTTTTAATTATGATTAGCCTAGAGTGGAAACCGTACAGGAAAAAGGGAAGGGATTAGTCAATTTATATCACCTTACCCCATTAAAAAGATAAACAATAAGCTGAAATTTGAGGAGTAAAAGCGAGTTAGCTGAGCGACGTATCGATCGGCTCCTTTGCAAAGTATTGTTTTATGATGATTGAATCGGGTTTCGTCCGGAGATTCGGCTGTCGTAATCAACATAGGCTGCAAGTATTCGTTAAACTGTCGATAACTATCGGTTTAGGAGTAAGCGCCATTAGCAATACAAATCTCATGTCGCGACTCGTCGCTATGGTAGGTGCAACCGCTATCTTAATGCGCCGCTGGGGAAAAGAAACCGATCAGCCTGTTATGGGTAGTGATCCGGTTATCCCTGAGGCTACACCACAAACCATTCCTACGTTAAAAATGCCCACAGCCAAAGGTTGGGAGAAAGGCCAAGTGCCTACAACCGCTGAAGGGCTGCAGGTCAATCAGTTTGCGAGTGACCTCAAGCATCCTCGGTGGGTACATGTATTACCAAACAACGATGTGTTGGTGGCCGAGTCCTGCGAGCAAGAATTCAAAGTTAAATCAGCATTCGACTACGCGATGATCAGCACTATGAAACGGGCCTCTGCTGTAGGTGTATCAGCCAATCGCATTACGCTGTTTCGTGACACCAATGGTGATGGTGTAGGCGATGTAAGAGAAGTGTTTTTAGAAAACCTTAACCAGCCTTTTGGTATGGCCATGCTCGATGGTGTTTTTTATGTAGGCAATACTGATGGCATCGTAGCGTTCCCCTATGTTGATGGAGCAACTCAAATAACCGACGAAGGTAAAAAGTTAGTGGACTTTAAACCCGGTGGGCACTGGACGCGCAGCTTACTTGCCAGTCGTGATGGTAAAAAACTATACGCCGGCGTGGGATCGCAAACTAATATTGCTGACAACGGAATGGAAGCAGAAGAGGGCAGAGCCGCGATACATGAGCTGGATATTGAAACGGGTCAATCACGCATCTTCGCCTCAGGCTTGCGTAATGCTGTGGGTATGGCATGGGAGCCTAATACCAATGTGCTCTGGACAGCGGTGAATGAACGTGATGGCTTAGGTGATGAGGTGCCACCAGATTATTTAACATCTGTTCAAGAAGGCGGCTTTTATGGTTGGCCGTATTGCTACTGGCACCAAACGGTAGATGATCGTGTGCCGCAGGATCCTTCTATGGTGGCTAAAGCGATAGTGCCTGACTATGCGCTCGGTGGGCATACCGCGTCATTAGGTTTGTGTTGGATGCCAGCAGGCACCTTGCCTGGCTTTGATGAGGATGGAATGGTGATTGGGCAACACGGCTCATGGAACCGCAGTAATCTCAGCGGCTATAAGGTGGTGTTTGTACCTTTCGCCAATGGCAAGCCGAATGGCCCACCACGTGATATTTTAAGTGGGTTTCTTGCGCCAGATGAAAAGGTGTCTTACGGTCGCCCGGTTGGTGTACACATTGGGCCAGGCAGTTGTTTGTTGGTTGTTGATGATGTGGGTGATGTTGTTTGGCGGGTTACGGGTGCTTGATGCGTTTCTTCGCTATTGTATTATTGAGGCTATAGCATTACTCCACTGCAAATTGGTGAATAGCGACAACCAATAAATCCAATGTATCGATAATCGGTACGCTGGAATCAAGCTGTTTACTTAACAGCGAAAATTCCGTGCATCCCACTACTAAACATTTTGCGCCTTTATCGATACATTCATTGGCTGCATTTTGCATAGTGTTGATTTCTGTATCGCTAACGCCAGTGGCTTTTATTTTTTTAATGGTGGCCAGTATGTTGCCTAGATTATCAGGCCAAATAGTATTGAGTTGATGCGGTGCAAAGATGCCTTCAAACAGATTAATTTCGATCGTTGCAGGGGAGGCGAGCATACCGACCTTATCACCTGATACGCACTTGTCGGTTACGGCAGTAGTAGCCATATCCAGCATGTTTAAAAACGGGATCGAAACTGCGTTAGTGATTGATTGAGAAAAGTGATGAGCCGTGTTGCAGGGCATTGCTAGTGCTTGAGCACCTGCAACTTCTAATCCTTTGGCCATTTGTGCCAATACAGCCCCTGGATCATCGCCTTTTTGTTGCAATATCCAATCTAGCCGCGAAGGTATTTGCGGATTCATATCTACCAACAAGGGTAGATGGCTGGCGTCATCTTTAGCTTGAACAGAGTCGAGCAAACGTTGTTGTAATAACAACGTAGCTTGGGGGCCCATGCCCCCAAGAATACCGACTCGTTTAAACCGACGCATCAGTTCAGTTTACAGGATTGGTTAAGAAACCCAACGGTTTGAAAAATCAAACGCGGCGTTATAACCAAACAAGGCAACTGAACCACCCGTGTGCAAAAATACAACCCGCTCGCCTTTCTTAAAGTGACCCTTACGGATTAAATCGATAAAGCCGGCAGCGCCTTTTGCAGAGTAAACAGGGTCGAGCAAGATTGCTTCAAGTTCTGCAAACATTGAGATAGCTTCTAGGCCGCTCTCAGTTGGGATGCCGTAACCTTCGCCAACGTAGTCAGTGTTTGCAACAACGTCTTCACGCTGTACTACACCAGGGCAGCCGATTTTTTCAGCTGTTTTAACCGCTAGGTTGTATACGTTTTCTTCTTGTTTTGCTTTTGGCGCGCGTACACCAATACCCAATAACGGGATGTTAGCGTTCATGGCTTTCAGGCCAACAACTAAACCCGCTTGTGTGCCCGCGCTGCCAGTGGCGTGAACGATATGATCAATCTTAAGCGCACGATCATTGAACTGGCCCATCATTTCAAACGCACAGTTAACGTAACCGAGAGCACCAGTTGGGTTTGAACCACCACCTGGGATGGTATAAACCTTCTTGCCCTTGGCGCGATAAGTCTCCGCTACTTTTTCCATCTCGGCATTCATGTCTAAACCATCAGAGTACTTTTCTGTAGTTGCGCCATGTAGGTGATCGAGGATCACATTACCGTTGTGGTTGTAGTTATCGTTGTTAGAGTGAGTACGATCCTCTAACAAGATGTGGCACTGCATGCCAAGCTTGGCAGCAAAGGCTGCGGTTTGGCGAGCGTGGTTTGATTGAGTGGCGCCTTGAGTCATAACCATATCAGCACCTTCAAGCTGCGCTTCAGCCATTAAAAACTCAAGCTTCCGCGTTTTGTTACCGCCTGTTGATAGGCCGGTGCAGTCATCACGCTTAATCCAAATTTCAGGACCGCCTAGTTCAGCTGTTAAGCGATCCATGCGTTCTAGTGGAGTTGGAAGGTGTGCCATGAAGTGGCGGGGGTAGCGAGCGAGATGCATAAGATGAAGCCTGATAAATGGTGATAAATGGTGATAAATGATGAAAAGTGCATGTTACGCAGGGAGAGCAAGCCTTTCAATTGCAAACTGTGTCAGTTAACATGCAATATATGCATTATGTGACGGCTTTGACATGCAACAAGACTGGATAGAAGATCTACTGGCGGTATTAGATGCGGGTTCTCTCACTGCAGCGGCGGAGCAGCGTTTCCTTACCCAGTCTGCGTTTACTAGGCGAATGCGCGCAATGGAGGAGGCCTTGGGCACTCAATTACTTGACCGCTCCCGTAAGCCTGTGCAGCTGCTGCCACATATCCTCGAGCAAGAAGCCGAAATGCGCAGTTTGAAAGCACGGCTCAATAGCCTGCGTAGTGCGCTAGGTAATCCTCAAGCACCGCTTGGCGACAGGGTGTCATTGGCCTGTCAGCACACCATCGCCACGACAATCTCGCCCAAGTTAATAAGGCAGTTAACCCGCGAGGGTGATATTAACCTAACCGTTAAGGCCACCACACGTGATGACTGCCTAACGCAGTTACTTACCTCTGCTGTTGATCTTGCGATGATGTTTGATACTGCGACTGAATCCAATGGTCGTGATCAGGCTGGGTTGCTTGAAGAAACAATCGGTTCAGACAAAATGGTACCGGTGGTAGCCGCCGAATTTCAAGCATCGTTGCTAGACGCCTGGAATGGAGGATTGCTGCGGATTGTTTCTTATCCCAAAACCATTTACTTTGGCGCGATGTTGGAAACTCAATTTCTCAATAGCCTTAGTTTTGATTGCCAGATCGTTCGCGCGGCAGAAACGGGGTTAGCGATCGCGGCTCAACACTATGTGTTGGAGGGAGTGGGAATAGGGTGGTTGCCTCTATCGATTGCGAGGGCGGATATTGAGAGTGGCAAATTGATAGATTTGTCCGACCGGTTACCGTCTCAAGATTTGCTGATCACCATCGTGCGTTTGCGTGCGTCTATCTCGCCGCTGGCAGAAATTGTGTGGCAGAAAATTGCTGCTGAGTTGCAGGCGGAGTGATGATGGTTTGTTGTACCAAGTTTTTGTCATACCCCAGAGGGCACCTAGTCCTCGCGGAGGCGGGCTGGGTGCCCTCGTGGGGATGACGAGGCTCAGCCACCCAACATAAAACGATAACGTGCAAAGCCTTCTGCACCATCACCGGCTGGTTCGATCTTAACTGCGGTTACATCTGACACATGCTCTTTACCAGCGGGGCCAGTTTCGAATATCACGCTTGCACCTTCTACCGGTGCAAATGACCAATTTGAATCAGCCTTTGGGTTGATAGTGCCTTGATCGACTATGTAACGCACGAGCACGTCTCGGTTGGTATCAGGGCCAACGAAAACAGTTGCATCACCATTAATACCCGGGAAGTTGCCACCGCCACCAGCTCGGTAGTTATTCGTAGCCACAATGAATTGCTGATCAGGATCAATTGGTTTGCCGTCAAATTCTAAATCGACAATGCGGTTAGCATCTGGGTTTTCACTTTCACCCTTAGGGCCGTACTTCGAGGCTTGAGTTAAGTCGATGCGATACGTCACGCCATCAATCACATCGAAGTTATAGGACGGGAAAGTAGGGTTAATCAAAGGTTGATCTGCCATGCCAGGTTTAACCTGGTTAAATATGCCAGCAGAGCGCTCCAACCATTCTTTTACGCCAGCACCCGTAATCGATACGGCTCTAACCGTATTTGGGTATAGGTATAAATCTGACACGTTTTTAATCGCAACGTCGCCCACAGGAACGTCAGTGTAATACTCAGGGCCACCGCGACCACCAGCTTTAAAAGGTGCAGCAGCAGAAAGCACGGGAAGGCCTTCCCATTCAGTGCCTTTCATCATGTCGCTGATGTACCAGGTTTGTGCTTGGCTGACCACTTGTACGGATGGGTCATCTGCTACGAGTGCAAAATAGGAATGAAGTGGTGCTGCCGTTTTACCCACCGCACGCCTTACGTAGGCAAGCGTTGCTTCGTGTTCAGTTTTAACTGAATCGAGTACATCTTGTTGGCTTTCAACCAGCGGGATGTTTTTGCGTTCAACTCGCTCAGAGATTGGGCGAGCTTCGGTTTCGAATGAAACGACTTTCCATTCATCACCACTTTTCTCTAGTAGTAGATCCATCAAGCCCATGTGTGAGCCCCAGAATCCCGCCATCACTGCAGGCTTATCGAACAGGGTGCCTTTATCAACATCGATACCTGGCATGTCTGCGTATTTGGCACTTGGAAATACGAGGTGATGATGGCCCGTTAGTATGCCGTCAATGCCGTCAACGGCGGCCACATGCAAAGAGGCATTCTCCATGCCTTCAGCACGGCTTGACGCATCAATCCCAGAATGAGAGAGGGCGATGATCACATCAGCGCCGGCTTCTTTCATTTGCGGTACCCAAGCTTTGGCGGCATCAACAATGTCACGAGTCTCGACATTACCTTCAAGCCAACGCTTATCCCAATTTAATATTTGTTGTGGAACAAAACCAATTAAACCCACTTTTACCGTGTGCTCGTTACCATCGCCATCGACCACCTGTCTATCAAGAATCACATAGGGCTTGATGTTGGGTAGCGGTTGATCTGCTGTGGCGGTGGCTCCTAGTTTTCCGCTGGCGATATTGGCGCACACCACGGGGAAGTCGGCACCAGCTAGTGCTGCATCAAGAAAATCAAGGCCGTAGTTAAATTCGTGATTGCCTAATGTAGTGGCATCAAAACCAAGCGTGTTCATTGCTGCAATCACTGGGTGAATGTCGCCAGCTGACATGCCTTTTTCATAAGCGATGTAATCGCCCATCGGGTTGCCTTGTAGGAAATCACCATTGTCTATCAACATGCTGTTGTTGGCTTCATCTCTAATTGATTTGATGATCGATGCCGTTCGCGCTAGCCCAACGTTATCGGCAGGCTTGTCACCGTAGTAATCGTACGGATAAACATGCACGTGTAAGTCGGTGGTTTCCATAATGCGCAAATGCGCTTGATTGCTTTTTGCAAACACCGAGTAGGGGTGCAACATGGCTAGTGCACTGCCAGCAGTGGTGGCTTGAATAAAACGGCGGCGTGACATGGGAATTTGAGGTTTGCGCATGACGATAATCCCTTGGTTATATAAATTATGGTTGTACGAGGTGGTTAATATCTTGAGCTAGGTTTTGCTGTTTTATTTTGTTTCAAACCAGTGTACGCCCTAAGTTCTTCTATTTCTATTGGCAGCTGCCGTTCAACCGGGTATCTAATTCAGGGTGGGTAAAACAGTACCAGTACTGACAGAAAACTGTCCTAATGCCAATTCTTGACAAAGTCCAGACTTTGTTGGACACTATCCGGCAATGACGACATCACACACTTCAACTGAATTTGCCGATGAGCTGCGCGAAGCAGGCTTGCAGGTTACCGCTCAGCGCTTGGCCGTTTATCGAGCAGTTGAAGAATCGCCTCATGGTATGGCAGATGAAATTGCCGATAATGTGCGTAATGAAATAGGCACTATTTCAAAGCAAGCCGTTTATGACGCACTTAATGTCATGTCTGAGCACGGTTTGATCCGCCGCATTCAACCTGCAGGCTCTGCAGCGCGTTACGAGCACCGAGTGGATAACCACCATCATTTAGTTTGTCGTTCATGCGGCTCACTAGTGGATATCGATTGTGCGACGGGTAAAGCGCCTTGCTTACACGCTAAAAAGAATCACGGTTACGTTATCGACGAGGCCGAAGTGATTTATTGGGGTATATGCCCCTCTTGCCAAGACTGAACAAACGAAGTCAGTATTCTAAGTAATGTTCAACAACAGTATTAGAATATTTTTATAAACACGAAAGTAAAAGGGGAATAGCTATGACAACAACTGATCGTAATATGGATGCGGTAACCAAGTGCCCCGTGATGAGTGGGCGTATGCCCGCTTCAAGCACGGCTAGTCAACACTGGTGGCCAAACAAACTGAATCTAAAAGTATTAGCACAAAACTCACCACTGATCGATCCAATGGATGAAGGGTTTGACTACGCAAAGGAATTCAAATCGCTCGACCTGAAAGCACTGAAAAAAGATCTCACTGCACTAATGACTGACTCACAGGCTTGGTGGCCGGCGGATTATGGCCATTATGGGCCGTTCTTTGTGCGTATGTCGTGGCACGCTGCTGGTACGTACCGTACGTTTGATGGTCGTGGTGGTGCAGCATTTGGTACACAGCGTTTTGCGCCACTAAACAGCTGGCCTGATAACGTTAACTTGGACAAAGCCCGTTTATTGCTTTGGCCAATCAAACAAAAATATGGCCGTAAAATTTCATGGGCCGACTTGTTAGTACTTACCGGCAACGTAGCGATGGAATCAATGGGTTTTAAAACTGCTGGTTTCGGTGGCGGTCGTGCTGATGTTTGGCAGGCTGAAGAAGATATCTATTGGGGCCCAGAAGATGAATGGCTCGCAGATGAGCGTTACTCAGGTGATCGCGAATTAGCAAACCCACTAGGTGCAGTACAGATGGGTTTAATCTACGTAAACCCTGAAGGCCCTAACGGCAACCCTGATCCGCTTGCATCTGCTCGTGATATTCGCGATACCTTTGCTCGAATGGCAATGAACGATGAAGAAACAGTCGCGCTTATTGCAGGTGGCCACACCTTTGGCAAAGGCCACGGTGCTGCTGATGCAGATAAGCATGTTGGTGCAGAGCCTGAAGGTGCAGCACTTGAAGAGATGAGCATGGGTTGGAAGAACTCATTCGGCACGGGCCATGGTGTTCACACTATTAGTAGTGGCCTTGAAGGCGCATGGACTGATAACCCAATCAAATGGGATAACAACTACTTTGAAAACTTATTCGGTTACGAATGGGTACAAACTAAGAGTCCAGCAGGTGCAACTCAGTGGACACCTAAGGAAGATTCGGCGAAGGGCACAGTACCTGATGCACATGATTCATCGATTACGCACGCGCCAGTTATGTTTACATCGGATCTTGCGCTACGTATGGACCCAATCTACGAGCCTATCGCACGGCGTTATTTTGAAAACCCAGAAGAGTTTGCCGATGCCTACGCTAAAGCTTGGTTTAAGCTTACGCACCGTGACATGGGTCCAGTCTCTCGTTACCTAGGTGAAGAAGTACCAAGCGAAACCTATGTTTGGCAAGATCCATTACCTGCAGGTGGTAAGCCACTTACTGACGCAGATGCTAAGGCGCTTAAAACAGCCATCATGGATTCTGGTTTGTCGATATCTGCTTTGGTGTCAGCTGCTTGGGCATCTGCTTCAACGTACCGTGGTAGCGATATGCGCGGTGGTGCTAATGGTGCGCGTATTAACCTTGCGCCTCAAAAAGATTGGGCTGCTAACAAGGCCGTTGATTGTGCAACAACAATCGCAGCGCTTGAAAAAGTACGGGCTGACTTTGGTAAGCCAGTATCGTTGGCTGACGTGATTGTTATCGGTGGTTGTGCTGCAGTTGAAGCCGCAGCTAAGGCTGCAGGGCACAGCATTGAAGTGCCTTTCACCTCTGGCCGTACTGATGCAACACAAGATCAAACTGATGTTGAGTCGTTTGCGGTACTTGAGCCAAAAGCAGATGGTTTCCGTAACTACATTGCTAAAGGCAATACGCGTTCACCAGAAGAGCATTTGGTAGACAAAGCACAACTACTTTCGCTTACTGCGCCAGAGATGACAGTACTCGTTGGTGGTTTGCGAGTATTGAATACCAACGCTGATCAAACCGCTCACGGCGTGTTTACCAGTAACCCTGGTAGCTTGAGCAATGACTTTTTCGTTAACATTCTAGATATGAACACGGAATGGAAAAAGACAGGTGACAATGCGTATGAAGGTACAGATCGCGCATCAGGTAAAGCTAAGTGGACTGGAACCGCAGTTGATTTAGTGTTTGGTTCAAACTCTGAACTCCGTGCTTTGTCTGAAGTATATGGCAGCAGCGATGCAGGCGAGAAGTTTGTAAAAGACTTCGTGGCTGCTTGGGATAAGGTCATGAATCTTGATCGATTTGATCTAGCATAATCACTGTTTCTTAGTCATTATGTATGGTAGTACTGGCCTTAGTCGCAATTGCGGCTAAGGCTTTTTAATTTACTCACAAATTTTTCCGCATGATTTCATATGTAGCACGTCGATTGCTTCAATCTGTATTTGTCATGCTAGCCGTGAGCTTAATAGCGTTTACTTTATTTAGGTTTGTAGGGGACCCTATCGCCCAGATGGTGGGTCAAGAAACCTCCCTGGAAGACCAAGCTCGCTTACGCAGTGAAATGGGCCTTAATGACCCGCTAATCACTCAGTATGGTCGGTTCGTTAAAAACCTAGCAACTGGCGAATTCGGTTATTCCTACAGAACCCGGCAACCCATCGGCGAGATGATTCTCAGCCGGCTACCAGCAACCCTTGAGCTAGGGTTTGTATCGTTACTGATTTCATTGTTGTTGGGGATTCCCGCTGGAATCTATACCGCACTTAATAAAGACAGTTTTCTATCCAATAGCATACTAGTGGTAACACTGGTGGGGGTGTCTGTGCCGACCTTCGTCATCGGCATATTTTTGATTTATCTTTTTGGCGTCACATTGGGTTGGTTGCCCACCTTTGGCCGTGGTGAAGTGGTGGAGATCGGCTGGTGGAAAACAAACTTACTCACCATTGACGGTTGGCGCTCACTTATCTTGCCAGCACTAACGTTAGGTGTGTATCAGGTAACACTCACCATGCGATTGATTCGATCCGAGATGCTTGAAGTGTTGCGTACCGACTACATAAAATTTGCGGTGGCTCGAGGAATTAATTACCGCACTGTTCACTATCGTCATGCGTTAAAAAACACCATGGTGCCAGTCATCACCATAATCGGTTTGCAGTTCGGTGGCATCATTGCTTTTTCGATTGTGACCGAATCCGTTTTTCAATGGCCGGGGATGGGCTTGTTATTTTTGGATTCAATTCGCTATGTTGATATTCCGGTGATGTCGGTGTACCTGGTGTTAATCGCACTCATTTTTGTGGTGATCAATCTATTGGTTGATTTGCTCTACGTGGTGATTGATCCTCGTGTCAGGCTTAAAGGGTAGGGCGCGCACATGTTAAGCCGACTAAAACGTGCCACCGTAGAAAACGAACTGTTGTATCTGTTCTTACGCAAGCCCTTAGCGCAGGCCGCTTTTTTAGTGGCAACTGTGCTGATAGTCGGTGCGTTTCTCGCCGATTGGATTGCGCCAACTAACCCCTACGATCTAACCAGTTTTGATTTATTAGATTCATTAATACCACCAGCTTGGACGGATACAGGTGAAGCGCGTTTTGTGTTGGGCACCGATGATCAGGGCCGTGATTTGCTGTCAGCAATTCTCTATGGCGCTAGGTTGTCGTTATTAGTGGGGCTGACATCGATCGCTTTTGCCAGCGTGTTGGGCGTGAGTGTTGGTATTACGGCAGGCTATATGGGTGGGCGTTTTGACGCAATCGTAATGCGCATAGCGGACATACAACTGAGTTTACCAGCGATCTTAACGGCGCTATTAATTGACGGCGTTGCGAGGGGCTTGTTCCCCGGTGCGATGCATGATGACTTGATGATTGTGGTGCTCACCGTTGCGATAGGTTTATCGCTATGGGTTAATTTTGCTCGTACGGCGCGCGCTTCCACATTTGTTGAAAAAAACAAAGAGTACGTGCAAGCTGCCGAGATCATGGGGCAGCACCCCTTGCGCATCATGCTGGTACAAATACTGCCCAACATAATGGGGCCGATCATGGTTATCTTGGCTATCGATTTAGCGGTAGCGATATTGCTCGAAGCAACGCTATCGTTTCTGGGTGTGGGTGTGCCAGCTAATCAGCCCTCCTTGGGTACTCTGATCAGAATAGGCACAGAGTATTTGTTCTCGGGTGAGTGGTGGATTGTGATCTTCCCAAGCCTGACGCTCATCGTGCTGATCATCTCAGTCAATATTCTTGGCGACTTTTTGCGTGACGCGCTAAATCCGAGATTACGCTGATGACCTTGTTAGCCATCAAAGATCTTACGGTGCGTTACCCCACGCGGTTTGGTGAATTCACCGCGATCGAAGCAATCGACCTGACTATCAAAGAAGGTGAGATACACGGCTTAGTGGGTGAGTCTGGTGCAGGTAAATCAACAATCGGTGCGGTCGTGATGGGGCTACTAGAATCGCCTGGTTACATTGCAAATGGTAGCGTAACCATGTTGGGTACTGACCTAACCAAGCTTAATTTAGATGACTACCACCAGCGGCGTGGCAGTGAGCTGGGCATGATATTTCAAGACCCACAAACCAGCCTTAATCCCCTGTTTACTATTGCTGATCAGCTAGTCACAACCATACAACAACACAATGATGTATCTGAAAGTACCGCTCGCCAGCAAGCGATAACACTGTTAGATGAAGTGGGGATCAATGATGCTGAAGGCCGCATCGACGATTACCCCCATCAGTTTTCTGGCGGGATGCGTCAGCGAGTGGTGATTGCCTTAGTGTTATGCACTAACCCAAAGCTGATCGTGGCGGACGAGCCCACCACGGCCCTAGATGTATCAATTCAGAAGCGTATATTAGTGTTGCTTAAGCAGCTGGCTAAACAGCGTGGCGTTGGTATTTTGTTAATTACTCACGATATTGGGGTTATTGCAGAGGTATGTGATCGGGTGACGGTGTTGCGTCAAGGTAAAGTCGTAGAAAACGGCCCAACCAATAGCGTGATAGGAAGCCCTACGCATGAGTACACGATTGGTTTAATGGCTGCAGTGCCACTCATTGGTAAGCGCCTTGACCGCTTTCAAAATATTATCGTTGAAGAGGCTTTGCCTGATGAAAAAAACCAATGGCGTGTTCCCGGCGCATCAGCTGAATATGCCGAACGCTGGTTACACGACAACTACCAGCGACTACAAAATCAAGAACAAGCCCTAGCATCAACAGAAACTGATCATGCAATATTAGCCGTGAGTGATCTAGAGGTGCGTTATCCACCTGAAAACCCGGGGTGGTTTCGAAAAAAGCTAGGGCATCAAGCATTAAGCGACATCGACTTTCACTTGCACCGAGGTGAAGTATTGGGAGTAGTGGGTGAAAGCGGAAGCGGTAAGTCGACACTAGCAAAAGCCATAGTTGGTTTAGTGGATTATACGCAAGGCTCAATTAGTTCTAACGGCATCGTGTTAGAGCCCGGTAGTCGGCGTAGCCGAAAAAACGAAGCACGCAGGCGTTTACAAATGATTTTTCAAGATCCGTACTCGTCACTGAACAACAGGCGAACGGTTGAACAGATTCTGTCAGAGCCATTAAAATTTTATTCCCTTGTCGATAGTCGCGCTGATCGGCGTAAGTTGGTTGCATCGGTACTTGAACTCGTAGAGATGCCACAACAAACCCTGCGTCGATACCCGCATCAGTTTTCTGGTGGCCAACGGCAGCGCATTGCCATAGCACGCTCTCTACTTTGCTTGCCGGATTTATTGATTTGCGATGAGCCAACATCGGCACTGGATGTATCTATTCAGGCCCACGTATTAAATTTATTAAAAGATCTGCAGGATGAATTTAATATGGCCATTCTGTTTATCAGTCACAACCTAGCCGTTGTGCGGCAAATGGCGGACCGGGTGGTCGTGCTTAAAGACGGTGAGGTGGTGGAGCAAGGGGATAGTGATGTATTTTTTACAGCGCCTACTGCTGAGTACAGCAAGTTATTGTTGCGTGAAACGCCGTCTCTTTCGATATTGGATTGAGGGTGTTGTCATCCTCGAAGTTATTATCTCAGGAAGTTGTCATACCCTGGAGGGCACTGTCATCCCCGCGTAGGCGGGGATCCATACTCTGCTCAGCGTGGATCCCCGCCTGCGCGGGGACTAGGCGCCCTCCGGGGTATGACGATAGGCTAATTAACAGTAACCCAACGCAATATAAAAAAGTTATCAGTACGTTGCGTAAGCTTAATCTTGTTAGTCGATGCCCAGATCAGTGGCTGGACATACATCGGGATATAAGCCACATCATCTTGCAAAATACCCGTCACTTCATCAATCATCGCTTGACGCTTGCTGTCATCTAACTCAGTTTGTAGCTGAGGTAGTAGTTCGTCTAAACGCGCATTAGAGTAATCACCAAAGTTCCAACTTCCTAGCTTCTTCTCTTTGTTTGGCGTGCTAGCTAAAAAGCGAATTGGGTGCTCGGCGTCGAACGTGCCGGGCGACCAACCCAAAAGATACATATCGAACTTGTCTTCGCGTAGCTCAGGCCAATAAGTGCGCACAGGCATACTAGTGAGCTTGGCCTTAAGACCGACTTTGCTCATCATGGATGCCGCTGCTTTGCAGATAGCTTCATCGTTAATGTAGCGATCGTTGGGGCACTGTAGGCCAAAGCTAAAACCGTCTGCGTAGCCTGCCTCTGCCAGTAGAGCTTTAGCCTTTGCGGGATCGTAGGGTAGGCGAGCTTCCATAGAGTTGGAGTAACCGCGCATAGCACTGGACACTAACTGGGATGCAGGCTGTGCATTCCCGCGCATGATCTTATCTATTAGGGTATCAACATTGATAGACATATAGGCGGCCTGTCTAACTCGCGGGTCCTGAAAAGGGTTTTTACCGCTAGTTTCATCCGAAAACTTCAACGCATCAGCTTGGTGTGCAAAGCCGAACATCAATACGCGTGCTTCAACACCTTCGTGCACAGTAAATTCAGGCCGTTGCTTCATGCCTGGTACGTCTTGTAACGGGATGGGAGAGATAAAGTCGATTTCACCTGAAAGCAGTGCAGCCATGCCGGTAGCGCTTTGCCCTATCGGCGTAAAGATCGCCTCGGTTATGTTGCTCTCCATATCGCCCCACCAATTGGTGTTGGGTACTAGCGTTGTTCTAACACCTGGATCTCGGTCTTTAAGCATAAATGCAGCCGTACCATTGGTGTTACGAGTAGCAAAATTTTCAGCTTCTTTTGAAGGTAGTAGAGCGTCATTACTGGTAGCCCAGTCACGATCCAATATCATAAAGTTGGCTATCGAGTCGGGAAAGAGTGGGTTAGGCGCAGATGTTTTAAAATCTATTGTGTGATCATCAACTACAACAACATCGGTAACCGATGCAAACCAGGTTCGTACGTCTGATTCTTCTGATGATGCGCGTTCGTATGAAAACAATACATCATCCGCGGTAAAGGCTGCGCCATTGTGAAAGCTTACGTCTTTACGAAGGTTAAAGCGCCAGCCTTCTGTGCCTAACGGTTCCCAGCTTTCAGCCAGAGAGCCTTCGATTTTCATTTCTTTGTTACGTCTTACCAAGCCTTCGTAGATATTGTTTAGAAAGCCTAGTACCGGAGCCGTATTAGTTGCGTGTGGATCCATCGTTTGTGGATCAGTTTTACCAGCCCATCGAAATGTTTCGGCTTGTGCTGTGCCTACTGCTAGCGTGATTACGGTTGCTGAAATGGCAACTCGTTTGAGGTAGCTTGTCATCTTTTTCTCCTTGGTCGGCTCAAGCCCAGTGTAACTCAGGCCATGCGATAGCGCCAAGCATTCCAGCCGTTCTGAGCCATGAGAGGAGACAATAAAACACCTGTTGTCGATGTGGTTATTGTCTCTCGACCATAGGAGAATTAAGCCTGTAGCAGCGTGGCAGTTGAACCTTGCATAGTGGCTTTGAGAGGGATGACTCGCGTGCCTTCTGGTAGGCGACTAACATCGGCCTGCACATTCAATGAGTTAGCTGAGGCGATGTGACGCCCTTGAGCGGGGAGTGAGTTAAAGTGCAGCATCACATCCATCTTTGCTGGAATGGTTATAGACGTATCATGACACACGGCACCGCAATCCATTGTCTCGCCATCAAAGGTGATAATGGCGTGCTGTATTTGATCGACAGTTAGTGGTTTGTTAGTTAAGTTTTTGAGTAGTAGGGTTTCGTTTGTTGTGCCTGGAATACTGACGAGGGTTACATCGATAACAACTTTCTTAATGCTGGCTTGCTTAGCAAATGAGGGTAGCGATACCAGAGTGGCGGTTGCGCCCGCAGTACCTATCAACCGTTTGAGAGTACGTCGTTTTCCTGAATCAACCATAGCGCTGAGGGTTTTCATGATTACATCCGGGTGGGTGAGTACTATAGGTTATCTTAGTTATTGAAGTTCGCAGCGTTGATTTTCACTAATTTACATTGTAACTGTTAAGTGTTTTATGTTAGTTGCAATTAACTTGGTAAACCTACTGGTGTTTCTCAGGTGCCGGAAAAAATAGTCAATTTCTGGTTCCGTTTATCTGGGCTTTTGAACGCCATGCAGTTGGCTGCGATTGCAGCGGCTAGCGCGCTTTGATCAAATTCAATAATTTGAGTCGCCAAAGTAGCCAATAATCGAATTTTATGCCATTAGTATGAACTTTTAGGTCAGAAAGTGGTACTTAGGTATAGTGTATTTGTAGATTGTTTCATTAATAATAAATAGAGGTCGTTCGTATGTTTAAAATTAGTTTACCGCTGGCTGTCATTGCTGGTTCGTTCTTTAGTGTGGCTGGTAGCGTGGCCCAAGCTGCTGATTTGAGCGCAGTCCCTTCGGGCAGCTATACGGTTGATCCAACCCATGCTTATATCCATGTACAGTACAACCACCTAGGCCTATCCAATCCGATTCTTGCATTTGATGAATTTTCGGTTGATATGAATCTAGACAATGCAGAGCCAACCAAAACTAGCGTTGCAGTGGATATTAAAACAGACAGCATAATTACCGGTTCTGATATTTTCAATCAACACATCACTGGTGAGAAATGGTTTGACGTTGCTGCTAACCCCGCTATCACGTTCAGTAGCAAATCTGTAACTGCCAATGACGATGGCACGTTTGCATTAATGGGTGACCTTACGATCAAAGGTATGACAAAGCCGGTAACGTTAGATGTCACGATCAATGCTGCAATGAACCATCCACTTAAAAAGACGCCGGTGGTGGGCATTAGTGCAGTGGGTAATTTAAACCGTTCTGATTGGGGCTTAGGTGCTAATGCACCCTATATCAGTGATGAAGTAAAGCTTGAAATTCAGGCCGAGATGTTTAAATCAGAATAATTTAATTCCGCGCTTCTATGTGGTGGTCAACTGATTTAAGTTGACCATCATTAATGTCTTCAGATAAATCATGAAAGAGCCAACGTTATGTCAATTCGGCCCGTCGTAGAAACAACGTCTGCCAAAGCCACAATGGAAGGGGCTGGTGTTAAGTTACATCGTGCATTTGGTTTTCATGAGCCTAGTAAATACGATCCCTTCTTGCTGTTCGATGATTTCCGTAACGATAACCCGGATGACTATGCTGCCGGTTTTCCATGGCACCCGCACAGAGGTATTGAAACAATCACCTATGTGTTAAGTGGCACGGTAGATCACGGTGATAGTTTGGGCAATGCAGGTACGCTTGGAGCGGGTTCAGTGCAATGGATGACTGCCGGCTCTGGCATTCTTCACCAGGAAATGCCGAAGGGTAATGAGCAAGGTCAAATGCACGGTTTTCAATTATGGGCAAATTTGCCGGGTGCGCTTAAAATGACGGCACCTCGTTATCAAGATATACAAGGGCAAGATATCCCCGAAATAATTGATGATGATGGCACGATTGTCAAAATAATCATTGGTGATTTTTGGGGTAAGAGTGGCCCTGTTGATGGCATCGCTGCAGATCCTCAGTATTTAGACATTACTATTCCTGCTGGTGTTCGTAAAACCTTGCCAATCGATACCTATCGACAAGCATTTGCTTATGTGTTTGAAGGTGCTGGTCAATTCGTTGATGCGTCATCACCAACGGGTGTGCTGGTTGAAAAAGATATTGACGGGCAAGAAGTGAATATTCGGGATCTAAGCGGTGATAGAACACTGGTACAGTTTGGCACTGGAGATGAAATTACCGTACAAGCGGGGCCAGCTGGTTTGCGGTTTTTATTGGTATCAGGTGCACCGATAAAAGAGCCTGTGGCATGGCATGGGCCGATCGTTATGAACACCACCGAAGAGCTTCGACAAGCCATGAGTGATTTACGCAACGATACGTTTATCAAGCCAGCCAGCTAACTGTCATACCCGCGCAGGCGGGCATCCAGCACACTAGAACCCCCCATCAAACTATCTAACGCAACTTAAAACTAATCGGCACAGTAATCGTTTTAGAAGACTCAGTGAAGCCCTCTGGAAATGCTTCAAAGCGCCCAACGCCCGTTACCGCTGACACAGCGGCTTTGTCTAAGTCATCAACCCCAGAACTCTTCACTAGCGTTATTTGGCTGATTGCACCATCTGCTGCAATGTTAAAGGACACCTTGACCGTGCCTTCTTTTTTTCGTCGACGAGCTTTACGAGGGTATACACGGTTTTTCTGAATCGCGGCACGTAATCGATCCAAATACCGAACCTCGGCTTGCTGTTGTTCGGGCGTGATAACAACCTCTTTTTTTTGCGGTTCGGGAACAGCGGCAAGCGCCTTAGGTTCTGGCTTAGGTTTCGGCTCGGGTTTCGGCTCAGGTTTAGGCTCAGGTTTAGGCTCAGGTTTAGGCTCAGGTTTCGGCTCAGGTTTCGGCTCAGGTTTCGGCTCAGGTTTCGGCTCAGGTTTAGGCTCAGGTTTAGGCTCAGGTTTCGGCTCAGGTTTCGGCTCAGGTTTCGGCTCAGGTTTCGGCTCAGGTTCTGGCTCGGGTTCGGGTTCTGGCTCTACTGGTTGAAAGATCGCCATGTCCAGTGGAGTAGGAGCTTGTAGAGGCGCCGTCGATGTCGAGAGCGACTCGCGATTAACGAACAGCACTCCAACTAACGCAAGGTGAAACAGAATGGACAGTGCATAACCAACGAACTTCGAATTCAACTGCCCGTCCTGGTCAGTACTGAAACCTTATCAAGGGAGAGCCGTTTTAATATATCGATGACTGCAACGAACTGTTTGAATTCAACTGTCTCGTCCATGAGTAGTAGGATAGGGCTGTCTTTAGTGAGCACTTTTAGCTGTAGTTCGGCTGCTTCTAGAGACGTTTCTTCGCCATCAAGAAATACAACGCCTTCTCTATCTACAGCGATTTCAACGCGCTCGATATTATCTGCAGAAGCAGCGGCACTAGAGGAGGGTAGGTCGATATCGAGTTGGCCGTTGGCAACGAATGTCGCGGTGGTTAGCACAATAGCTAATAACACTAACATGATGTCTATAAACGGAATGACATTAATAGAGTCAAACTTTTTCATTAGCTGTGATCGGTCACGCCATGTGCCAGTTTCCACAAAGAAATAATGCGCTCAGCTTTTGCCACCAGCATGTTGTAGAAAATCATTGATGGTATTGCTACGAATAAACCTAAGGCGGTTGCTTTAAGGGCAAGGGCCAAGCCGACCATCACAGAGCTAGTATCAATTTGCCCAGTCTGCCCGATATCGTAGAATGTGATCATAATACCGAAGACGGTACCGAGCAATCCAACATAGGGTGCGTTGGATGCGATGGTGGCGATTATGGGCAAGCCCTTGTTTAGATCAAGCTTTAGTAGTTCAAGCTGCGGGTAGCGGTCTACCTTGATACGACTGAAGCTAATAGCTCTTTCGATAGCATAAGCCAAGGCTAAAAAGCTCATGATTCCGAGCACGGCAAATACGCTGATATCCAGATATTGTTTTATTAATTCCATATTTAGAATGTAGCCTTAAAACCAACGGAGACGAAGCCCTCCGTCTGGGTTTCTAGTTCCCTTTCGGAGTAATCAGCATTGTAGTCATATCCGGCGGCATTTTTGGTACCTAGTAGGTTTTGTACCTCTAAATAAGCGCCCATGGTGTTATCTCCTTTGCGCAGGTACGTTCTATCAATCCTAAAATCGACCCGATGATATAGCGGGAATCGTTTTGAGTTCAATTTGCCGTAGCTTGGGCGAAAAAAACCAGCAATATCGGGATCCTCGGTCGAACCGGTCACTGGCGTATAGGAGGCTCCACTATGAATAGCGACTTTGGCACCAAAAGACCATTTTTTGTTGTATTTGTACGTACCGACCAGGCTGATATTAACTGGCTGATCAAAGTCGAATACGAAGCTCTCGCCGGTTCTCTTTTCGGTGCGATCAGCCTCTGATAATGATACGGCAGCCCAACCTGAAAACTTGTTAGTTAGATTTTTACGTATTAGTGTATCCAGGCCGTACGCACTGCCTTCACCATATTGGTGTAATTAAGTTCGTCATCCGTGGTAGCTAGATCATCTAAGGTTTTGTAGTAGAACTCTGATTTCACACTCCAGCCGTGGTTAAGTGATTTATGTACACCCACTTGAGCATGTACTGACTTGGAGTATTCGATATCTGGATTTCCAAATACCTCAGAGCTCACAATGTAGTCTGGTGATTGATGGTATAGCCGGAATCCGGCGTTGAGTAAGGTGGAATCACTTAATGGGTATTCTGCTGCAAGAGGGCGCAGTGAGGAATCAGACAACGAGCTAGGTGCTGCTCGCTGACTGACTATTGATGTTAAACGCCTGCGGTTAACCCACCGTCAACGCGTAAATTTTGGCCCATGATGTAGCTCGATTTTGGTGACACCATAAACGATATGGTTTCCGATAATTCACGTACCTGTGCATAACGCCCAGCTGGAATACGCGCAACTCGATCAGCTTTTTCAGGTAGGCTATCGATAAAGCCTGGCAACACGTTGTTCATGCGTACACCTTCAGCTGCAAACTTATTAGTAAAGAGTTTTGTGTAGCCCGCTAGCGCTGCACGAAATACAGCTGAAGTAGGAAAATCGGCATCAGGCTCAAAGGTTGCGAAGGTTGAGATGTTGACTATTGATCCCGATTTTTGTGCTCGCATGATGGGCAACACTTGGCGTGTCATACGCACGACATTCATCATGTAGTAATCCATACCCGTGTGCCAATCCTCATCACTGATTTCATCCACTTCGCCTTTGGGGCCGTGGCCAGCACAATTGACGACGCCATCAATTCGACCAAACTTGTCAAATGATTGTTTTACAAAGGCTTCAAGGTCGGCTGTCACTAAGTTAGAACCGGTAAAGCCAAAGCCGCCTAACTCGTTGCCTAATGCTTCGCCTTTGCCTGACGAAGACATTACAGCAACTTGATAGCCGTCTTCTGATAACTTGCGCGCAGCATCGGCACCGATACCGCTACCGCCGCCGACGATAAGTGCTACTGGAGAATCTGCCATGTTGGTTTCCTTAAAGTTAGGTTAGTGATTACCCGTTAGTCTAATAATATATTGTGTTTCTTGCGAATGGCAATATCAGCTTCTGAGCTTAAGTATTCTGGTTTATGGGCATGTAGAATCTCGCGCGCCTTAACGCTAGCTCGTTGCCACATATCCTTTGCGCCTTCTTCTTCCCACACCGGGGGTTGGGCGCGGTCAGTTAGCGTGCTTGGCCAGAAGTAATCGCGTTGCATGGCATCCATCGTGTGCTGCGATCCTAAAAAATGACCCTCACCAAACACGGCTTGTTCAATTGCATCAAAGCCTAGTGTTTCTTCGTTAACTTCGATCCCTCGAAGTACGCGATAAACCTGCGAGAGCATTTCGTTATCGATCACCATGGCTTCAAATGATACGCCTAGCAGGCTTGCCATCATGCCTGATGATTCGTAGATCATGTTGCAGCCTGCTAAGCCTACGCCTAATGACGACATGGCTTTCTCTAAGCCCATCTGTGCATCAACCGCTTTTGCATCGCTCATGCTGGACGCAGCGCCTGATGGTAATCCTAGCCAGTTAGAGAGTTGTGCAGAAGCCGCGTTGAGTAAGGTGATTTCACCACCACTACCACAAAACGAACCGGTGCGTAAATCAATAACAAATGGCCAATTAGAGAAAATCATTGGATAGCCAGACTCGTACACATTGACCATCATCAAGGCTGCCAAGGTCTCTGCCAGCGTTGAAGACAACATACCTGCAATGGTTGCCGGAGCAGTAGCGCCCGATTGTGCGGCGATGATATTGTTTAATGGCATGCGATGACGCATGCAAGCCATCGCGACATCATAGGCATCTTCGCCATAGCGTAATGGGGAAATAACTGGGCTGATATGAGCTTTACAGAAGGGGCGTTCACTAAACTTACCTGCGCCACCTAATGCCGTATCAAACATTGCAACGATAGGGTCTACAGTTTCTGGGATGGTGAAGCTAGTGCCTACGGGCTTGTTTGTGCCTTTAAGTAGGGCATAGGCGGTATTGATATCGAGATCGATTAGTTCGGGTACATCGGTTGCAACGCAGCATCTTGTAAACCAACTGATGTTGGGCAAAAAATCCGCCATTCGAGTGAAGTCGTATAAATCGCGTAGTGTGGCAGCGCGATATTTATGCGTATCAATATCCAGAGTCTGTACGGCAGCACCCCCTGTGCCATAAAATACTTTATCGCCGCCTACCTCAAAGTCATGTTTGCCATCGCGGCCATACATAGGGAAGCTTCTACAAGCCCCTGCGATAACATCTTCAACCATGCCTGGCGAGTAACATAACCTCCCTGCTTTATTGACTGTCGCGCCTTTTTTTACTGCTTGTTCAACTAGTGCGGGCGGCGCCTCACCCATGCCAATATCAGACAAGATACGAAGGGCATTTTGATAGATCTGTTGAATGTCATTATCGGTTAACGGTTTGTATTGACCGCCAATTGGCCCGGGAGGAGCAGGGTTTATCTCAGGTGCTTTTGCGCGTTTGGCATGCATCGCTTCGCGTGCACTGACTTTGCCTCGGCGGCGTGGCTTGCTGCTCATGTTGCTTAGCTCTTAACTAGTTCGTTGGAGGGGTCGTACAAACAAGGCTCTGTTACAAGCACAGGGTAGCGTTCACCCAAAAGATCTATAGTGAGTTGCGTACCAATCTGAGCATATTCAGGATTAACAAATGCATAAGCTATATTCTTCTGTACGCGATGACCGTAGTCACCTGAGGTTATCGTGCCGATCAACTTGTCGCCATGGTAAATAGAGTCACCGGCATGAGCCACCGCGGTATCACAATCTAGCGTCATAGTGACGAACAATTTCATTGGGCCGCGAGCTATTTCTTTTTCTAATGCAGCTTTGCCGACAAAGTCGGCTTTGCTCATATCAACAAAGCGATCTAATGTTGATTCCATCGGGTTACGTTCGTAAATTAAATCAGCTTTCCAGTGGCGATAGCCTTTTTCCATTCGCATGGATTCAGTTGCGTATAAACCAAATCGCGATAGATTAAATGCACTACCAGCATCGTTAATCAATTGCCAAGCTAAATACAACTGCTCGTTTGGTATATGTAGCTCGTAGGCTAGTTCCCCTGAAAAACTAACACTCATGGCAGTAACTGCAACATGGCCAAGTGTTTTTGACTGCACGCTCATCCAAGGAAAGGCGGCCTTCGACCAATCACATCTTGGAGATAAGGATTGAAGGAGCTTGCGTGACTGAGGGCCTGCTACAACCAGTATCGTGTGGCTGTTGGTCAATTCAGTGAGTTGTACGGACTCAGGCTTAAAGCGATTAAGCCAATCACGATCATGCCACTCTGCAGCTGCGGCAGACCCATACCAGTAGTGATCCTCACCGAGCTTAGCAATAGTTGCTTCGCCCAATACGTGCCCATGTTCATTGAGTAGGTAACACAAACGCACCTTGCCTGTAGCAGTGGGTAATTTGCTGCAAACCACTTTATCTAAAAAGGCTGTCGCGCCTTCTCCGCGAATCTCGTAGCGATTAAACCCAGATACTTCCATGATGCCGACATCTTTAGTTAGTGATGCAATTTCGTTAGCCACTAACTCTTTGGTAGGCGTAAACCTGAAACTGTGGTGGTCAACAAAATCGGGTTGATCCTCGGGTTTAAAGCACAGTGCGCGTTCCCAACCGTTTACTACACCCCAAATGGCTCCAAGGTTATCAAGCACGGTGTAGAGAGGAGTGGTGCGAGCAAGCCTCGCTGCAGGGCGATGCTCGTGGGGCATGTGGTAATGAAATTCGTTCTGATAATCTTCAATGGCTTTAAGACAGGTGTGCTCCGTGTTGGCATATTGAGTAAAACGACGCGGATCAAGGCTCCAGGCATCCCATTCACATTCGCCATGCACGATAAGCTCTGAGAGTATTTTGCCGTGGCCGCCACCTTCACCAATGCCTGCACGTAATCCAATGATGCAATAGGCGTTTTCTACACCTGGTATCTGGCCAACCAACGGCATGCCATCAATTGTATAAGTAATGGGACCGTTAACGACGGTGTGTATACCGGCGTTTTCCAAAGCTGGCATTCGCTTAAAAATGCCTTCCATATTATCAAGGCATCGATCAAGGTCTGACGGGCAGAGCTCTTTAGTAAAGTTTGGATCGATACCATCCATGCCAAAGGTTTTGCAGCCTTGCTCATATACGCCAACTAATAACCCCTGTTTTTCTTGTCGGCTATAAAAATCGTCACCCGGGTCTCGTATAACTGGCACTTGAAAATCGAGTGCTTCCAGCTCTGGCAAGGTGTCGGTTAAAAAATACATGTGCTCCATTGATGTAACTGGATGCTCTACACCGAGCATATTGCCAACCTCGTTGACACGATAGCCAGATGCATTGACTACCTTCTCGCAAGTGATGTCACCGTTTTTCGTATGAACAATAAATTCGCCGTTGGATTTACGAGAGATGTTTTCTACTGGGTTGAAACGATAAACACTGGCTCCGGCTTTTCGAGCTTCGCGGGCCAAAGCGAACGTAATACCAGATGGGTCTATATAGCCGTCCAGTGGGTCCCACCAAGCACCCAGAATATTATCGGTTTTTAAAAGAGGGTGACGCTTGCCAACTTCTTGCGCATCGATGACTTCCATCTCCACGCCCATGGCTTTAGCCAAACCGACATGATGATGATAGATGTCTAGGTGATCTTGCGTGTAGGCTGTGCGCATACCACCAGTGATGTGATAAGAGAAAGGGTGATCTGGATCTGCGGCCAGGCGTTGATACAATTCAATACTGTGTTTCTTTAAGCCAATCATGGTTTGGTTGCCACCAAACTGTGTGACTTGAGCTGCTGCGTGCCAGGTTGAGCCAGATGTCAACTCATCGCGCTCTACAAGGGCGACGTCAGTCCAGCCTTGTTGCGTCAGGTGATACAAAGTGGAACAGCCGGCAATGCCACCCCCAATAACTACTACCCGGGCGTGTGCTTTCACTGTGTTGTTCATGTTGTTACCGCTATAGCTGAATGAGTGGCGTTGTTGATTTTCGCACTATTTATTGGCAAATAATATAGAAGCGTCAAAAGAAGCCGGATTCTAGCTCTTATGACGCTTATTGGTAATTGTCCCGCCACCACCATTACTCCGGCTCCTCTAATTTCGGGTGCCAAATCGCATTGGCGGCAAATTATTCCTTAATCATATCAAGGCACTTGAAAAAACTGGCACAGATAGTGGTACTCCGTGCTCGTTGTGGCCGTCACTGGTTTAGCGAGAGGACTCGCTTCGCGTTGGTGGTCTGATTACACAGGTTCACAAGGAATGACAAATGGATTTTGCTTGGCTATGCAATCTAAGTAGCAGGCACGGTAAAGGTTCGATCACCACCGTTAAAACAACTGACACCTCAAAAAGCAAGAAGTGTCAAAAGCTTTCACAGCGAACGCTGCCTTGTTTTGTGGGCGGCTTACTCGCATCCGTCGTAGGCACTTCGCAAGCTGCGGTCGATGCGCTCGCCGACATACAAACCATTACTATTCCTTCTACATCATCCCAATTTAATGTTGGCGGTGATACGTATACCTTTGGTAACGGGCTAGATCGAAAGCTTACTGGCGTTACCACAATATCCGGCGTAAGTTTTATCGTGTTGGGAGACGAAAGCCGAGTCATTGCACGTACATTGGATAACGCCATAGTGGCGGGCGGCTTGCGATCAAAGATGTTTGCTGAAGTCAGTGCCGCTGGCACCGGCACCCGTAACTATGTGTCTTCGTTCCCTGATGCGGCGGGTTCATTTGATGTCACGCAACTATTGGGCGGAACAATCATCAACCGCGGCGCACTCGATGTCTTTCTTAATGCGCCAAATCCGAGCAATGAAATTCCTGGAAATATTGAACGCGTCGATTTTATCTATGACCGCGGCGTTACAACGCCGGCGGATGCTGCCTTACTAACCGAAGGTGGGCACATCTACATCGAAAAAAATGCCAACAACCCTGCGCAAGTAGCAGCGATATTAGCACTAGACCTGTATGGCAACCCAACACGGTTCGGTCCATTACTGGAAATCACTACAGCTAATATGCAACACGCAACTATCGATGGACAAACTAAATCATTCTCATGGCATTTTTTAGCTGACCAAGCGCCTATTGGAACTAGCGCATTGACTGGGGGTGATTTGTACACTGAAGGTGCCTTTCCAAGCTACAAAAGCGGTAAAGATGAATTTCTTGGTGGCGCTATCATGACGTTTGCTGATTTAGGTTTAAGCCAGAGTGAACTCTATTTTGGTCTTGCTTATTTTGATGGCAGTATCAAACAAAGTGATGTGGATAGTGGGGTGGTTGATCTTGTTTCTATGACAGGTTTCAACACAGACACAGCAAGCGGCTATGGTGGCGCTGATTTTGGTGGCGGCCTGGGCGGCGTATTAATGTCAGTAGATGCCGTAAACGCTGTTGTGCTTGATACCGACAGAGATGGTGTTGGCGATATCGATGATCTTGACGATGACAATGATGGCATACCGGATTCGGCTGAAGGTTTACTTGATTCTGATAAAGATGGTATCCCTGATTCGCTGGACGCTGATAGTGATAATGACGGTATCAGTGACGCAATCGAAGCAGGAGGGATTGACGCTGATGGTGATGGGCGAATAGATAACTTTATTGATGCAAACAGTGATGGTCTTGACGATTCTACTGCGGCTACACCGTTGCCCGTGTTGGATACCGATAGCGATTTGAAACCAGACTATCTAGATCTGGATTCAGACAACGATAGCTTGAGCGATCTCATTGAAGCGGGTGGCCGTGACTCAAATGCCGATGGCCTTGTTGACAACTTTATTGACAGAAACGGTGATGGTCTCGACGACTCCATACGCCAAATACCTCTACCAATATCTGATACAGATGCTGATAGTCAGTATAACTTTCGTGATATCGACAGTGACAATGATGGCGTAATGGATTCGATAGAAGCCACATTGGATACTGATGGTGATGGTATTGCTGATTATGAAGATCCGGATTCTGGTTCAAACCCAGATTCTGATCAAGACGGCATCGATGATGTAGTCGAAGCTGGTCCGAACCTCAGCTCACCTCTTGATAGCGATGGTGATGGCATTATCGACATGCTCGATACTGACAGTGACAACGATGGTATTGCTGATCTGATTGAGGGCGTAGTTGATACCGACTCGGATGGAGCTGCTGACTACCTGGATATTGATTCGGATAACGACGGCATTTCTGATCAGTTCGAAGATACAACATCACCTACATGGCTTGGGTTGGACTCAGATGCTGATGGCATCGATGACGCGCTCGACTTTGATAGCGTGTTCGGCCTGGATACCAATGCTAATGGCATTGGTGATGCAGTAGAGCCCACTGACACAGATGCTGACGGTATACCTGATCACCAGGATTTAGACAGTGACGGTGATGGCGTTACTGACCTAGTCGAAACAAATAGTGACAGCGATGGTGATGGCACGGCTAACCAAATTGACTTAGATTCAGATAACGACGGTATCTCTGATGCATTAGAAAGTCGCGGCAGTGTTGTATTAAGCGGTTTAGATACGGATTCAGACGGTATCGATAACGCTATTGATGCGGATGTTACAGGTGGCGCAGATGCAAATTCCAACGGCATTGATGATGCGCTTGAAACTACTGACACGGATTTAGATGGATTGCCTGATTATTTAGATCTGGATAGCGACAATGACGGCATATTAGATATTACCGAATCGGGTGCTGGTGCATCACTAAGCGACGCCGACGGCGATCTAATACCTGATTATCTTGATTTGGATTCTGATAACGATGGTATCAGCGATAACGTAGAAGACAGCTCCTCACCAGCACTAAGTGGGCTTGATGTTGACAGCGATGGTATTGATGATGCGGTTGACGTGGATGTCACTAATGGTGCTGATAATAATGCCAATGGTATTGACGATACATTCGAAGCCACTGATAGCGATGGTGATGCAACGCCTGATCACCTAGATACTGATAGTGATAATGACACCATTAGCGATAGCGCAGAAACCAGCGGTACCGGAACGTTGATTGATACCGATGGCGACAGCATAGCCGACTATCTTGATTTGGATTCGGATAACGACACCATCCCTGATTCGGTAGAAGGGGTTGTTGATGAAGATGCTAATGGCATTCCAGACTATCGCGATACTATTGCTGGGCAAGACTCTGGATCGGATTCCGATAATGATGGGATCTCTGATCTAATCGAAGGAATTATGGATACTGACGGTGATGGAGTAATAGATTCGCTCGACCTTGATAGCGACAATGATGGAATTTACGATTCGATTGAAAGCGCCGCCGACACAGATAGTGATGGCATTTTCGATCGGCTTGATTTAGATAGCGACAACGATGGTCAATTTGACATTCTTGAAGCGGGTTGGGTCGATACAAACGGTGATGGAGTCATAGATGGATTTACTGATGCCAATAGTGATGGTGTTGATGATAATCGGGCATCTAGCGCACAAACTGAAACGGACACCGATGCTGATAGCGTCCCGGATTTTCAAGATACCGATAGCGATGCAGATGGTATTTCGGATCGAGAGGAAGGTATCGCTGATAATGATTTGGATAGTATCCCTAACTACCGAGATCTAGATTCAGATAATGACGGTATACCGGATGTTACGGAAGCTGGACCGTCGCCCCTTGCAGCTGCTGATAGTGATGCAGACGGTACACCGGATTACCTTGATCTCGATTCGGATAATGATGGCATCGATGATTCCTTAGAGTCTATAGCCGGCGCTCTCGGTGGTACTGATATCGATGGTGACGGCATTGCGAACGCAATTGATACGGATTCTGATGGCGATGGAATTGATGATGCAGTAGAGGGCGCGCTGGATACTGATGGTGACGGCATTAGTAATTCAATGGATATTGATTCGGACAACGACGGCTTGTTAGACAGCGATGAAGGCACAGTTGATACTGATGGCGATAGCGTTATGGATTACCTGGATTTGGATAGCGATAACGATGGCCTTACGGATAACTTTGAAGCCGGCGGATTAGATGTCGACGGCAATGGCCTGGTGGATGCGTTTACTGATAATGACCGCGATGGTGCTGATGACCTCACTCTACGAACTCCGCTACCAATACCTGATCATGACAATGATCGTGTTAAAGATTACTTGGATCTTGATAGCGACAACGATGGTTTGACTGATCTTATTGAGTCGGGTGCTATGTCGGTTGACACCGATGGCGACGGCCGGGCTGATAGCTTTGTCGATATCAACCTCAATGGGCGCGATGATACTGCTGAAGCCATGCCAATTATCGTCGTTGACACTGATGGTGATGGCGAGAGCGACCACCTTGATTTAGATAGTGATAATGACGGTGAGTTTGATATTAGTGCATCAGGTGCAGCAGATCTTGATAACAATGGCCTAGTTGATATCACTAGCGACATTGACGCCGATGGCATTCCCGACTTAGTTGATGTTGACTTGACTGGAGGAATGGATGCCGATGCTGATGGCATTGATGATCGGGCAGATGCTGATTTTAGCAATTTGGCTGATAGCGATGGAGACGGTATCGTCGACGCGCTAGATGCGGACACAAATGGTGATGGTCGCGTTACTGCTGATGATAGACATCCGATGAGTTTGACTGAAGTGAATTTGGTTGCTGAGCCTGCTGGCGTTGGAGTTTACACGGGGTTGGACGGAGAGGGCTGCAGCATAAGCGCAGCTCGCGACGGCAAGCTCGACCCGAGTTTGCTTTTGATGTGCTTTGTTGCGTTGGGTACGTTGCTGCGCCGTAGTATGCCATCCCATTGAGGCAAGTCATCCCCGCGTAGGCGGGGATCCATTGTTCATTACTGGGATAGTTTATCGCATGCTAGATCCCGGAACGCCGGACCGCCGCCTTCGCGGGGATGACAGTGTACGCTGTGATGACAGTGGTGCTGGGTTGACGTTGTTAACGGCGGTGACAGTTACCGATTAATCACAGGCTTTTCAAGCGCTGCTTGCTCTTTGCCTTCAACGATAGGTTTGATGTAAATTTCAACCCGGCGGTTGCTGGCTTTATTGGCTGCCGATGTGTTGGGTAAGCGCGGCTCGGTTTCTCCTCGGCCCTCGGTGCGTAATCGTTCCTGAACCACCCCATCATTACGTAGGTAACCTGCAACAGCAGTTGCACGCTTATTGGATAGTACTTGGTTATAAGAATCGCTACCGTCGCTATCGGTATAGCCCACAACGTGCAAAATAGTTTTGTTGTACGTTGACGTTTCGCTAGCAATTTTATTTAACGTGGAATGAAAAGCGGGTTTAACTTGCGCAGAACCCACATCGAAAGATGCCTCACTGTTCAGGCGAACCAGTAGCACATCATCATCAAGCCGTTGTACGTCAACTTGATTTTTGAGTAATTCGTTTTCAAGTGCCACTTCGAGTGCTGCTTGTTGCTTGTCTTGATATCGGCCTACTGCGCCACCCGCTAAGGCGCCAATTGCTGCGCCAAGCAGAACGTTGTCAGAACCCGTTTGTTTGGCTATTACTGCGCCAGCAACGGCACCTATGCCTGCACCGATTTTGGTACGACGATTAGGGTCGTCAGTAGCGCATGCGGATAGTGTGACTAACGCAGCTACAGCAATGGGTAGTAATGTTTTACGTGCTTTATTTGAGGTTTTCATATTGCGGTTGTGGTTCGTAAGTTTATTCAGTTTGTTGTACGTAATCGTGTTCAAGGCAGATCTCCCTGTGGATGCGGTAATCGTATCAGGCTTAACTGAACGTTAGCGGAATACACAGAGTTGCCGTTTTGAAAGGTCAGGGCGGTGTAAGTTCCCCGCCCAGCTCATAAGCGCGTAGTAGCAACGACTCAGCTTCAGATTCGGGTACGGCGAGTTTTAGAGAAAGTGTGTCGCTAAACTCTTTTTCTAAAATGATGATGTCGGTGTTTTTCAGCCAATGCTCGAATGTTGCAAGCTGTGAGTAGGGTAGTTGTAACGTCATGGTTGTTTTAATGAACGCGGTGATGATGTTGAGCTCATTTAAGGCACTACTCACAGATTGTGAGTACGCTCGCACCAAGCCACCTGCGCCTAGCTTGACGCCTCCAAAGTAACGCGTCACTACAACCGCGATATTACCCATTCCCGAGTGCTGCAATACATTGAGCATGGGTTTTCCAGCGGTGCCTTTGGGCTCACCGTCATCGCTTTGATCTTGGTTATAAACATCTGTAGGTACGCCCGCCACCATCGCCCAGCAATGATGATTAGCATCAGAAAATTCATCGCGCACAGTTTGTATTGCGTTAAGAGCAGTTTGTTTCTCAGGCACAGGTAAAACTGTCGTGATAAAACGACTGCGCTTGATTATCGTCTCAAAGCGCTGCTTGGACTCTGGCGCCGGGTAGCGATCCATTGGTGAAGTGGTGCTTAAGCAAATTCTTCGCTAGCCCATTGAGCAAGTGCTTTGAGCATTTTTCTGTATGGAACTGGCCCGTAGCTGATACGCGCCACACCAAGTTCAATCAGCTTAGCTTTAGCAGGCACGTGCGGTAGAGCAATAATGTTGACCGGTAAATTCACTTGCTCACACAGTGTTTCGATCATTTTTTCATCGGCAAGGCCAGGTGCGAAGAAACCATCTGCGCCGGCTTGTTCATACGCATGAGCGCGTTCAATTGCCTCGTCTAACATGGCCTGTGTATGCGCATCCGGTTTGTGCTTTAAAAAAATATCCGTACGAGCATTGATAAACGCAGATGCGATTACACTGTCTGCTGCTTTACGTGCCGCAGCCACACGAGTGCCCTGTGTCGCTGTATCGTACAAGCCATCGCCGCCAACAATCTGATCTTCAAAGTTAAACCCAACCACGCCGGTGCTTATCGCTTGCTTTACGGTGCTTTCTATTGTCTCAGCATCAGCGCCATATCCACCTTCTAAATCCATGGTAACCGGTAGGTCCACGGCTTTTAAGATACGTTTGATATTGGCCAAAGCCAACTCCAATGGAAACTGCTCTCCATCGGCAAAACCTTGTGCCATTGCAACGGGTGCGCTACCGGTAGCAAGCGCCTTTGCACCAGAGTCGCTAACGGCTTTAGCACTGCCTGCATCCCAAATGTTGTAGAGCATTATCGGGTTACCAGGAATATGCAAATCGTGGAATTTTTTGATAGATGATGCTTGAGAAGTCATGAGGGCGTACTGCGCAAAAATGAGGTATGACTATATCAAATTCAACGCGCAGCCCTCTGATAAAATATACCCTTGGGGGTATTGTGTTGAATGCCCGAGTAGTCGCTTATCTTTTGCCGGTAAAGCAGATGTTTGATGGGGCATCCTTGGAACGCTGACTATACTCAGTACTCGTTCATTGCCGAATGAACTTCGACTGCGCAGCGACATCACAAAACCACGCTCTGCAATCGATTAAGAATTGCAACAACAACCAGTCAGGATCAAACATGTTAGTGCGTCATTACTTTGTGATATTTGCAATCGTTGCTCCTATTGTGGTGCTCGGCTTGGCTATGCTTTGGCCAGTAATGATATGCCTCATGTTGTTGGTTATTCCGGTGATCATTATCGGCTTGATTGACATGTTTCAACAACGGCATACCATCCGGCGTTTGTACCCGGTGATCGGTAGGTTCCGATATATGTTGGAAGCGGTGCGGCCTGAGATCCAACAGTATTTTGTTGAGTCAGACACCAGCGGCGCTCCGATTCCTCGCGAGTTTCGTTCTTTAATTTATCAGCGTGCAAAGGGTGCTCGAGATTCCCGTCCGTTCGGTACCATCTTTGACGTGAATCGCTCAGGCTACGAATGGATGAATCATTCACTGAAGCCTGTACACATTCATGACACGGATCCACGTGTCAAGTTTGGTGGTGATCGCTGCTCCAAGCCGTACATGGCATCACCTTTAAATATATCTGCGATGAGTTACGGCTCCTTGAGTAGCAACGCCATTCGAGCGTTAAACAAGGGCGCTAAGATGGGTGGCTTTTTTCACAATAGTGGAGAGGGTAGCTTAAGCCCTTATCACTTAGAGGCAGGCGGTGATTTAGTTTGGCAGATCGGGACGGGTTATTTTGGATGCCGAACCGAAGCGGGTGATTTCAATGCTGAGCTGTTTAGAAAAGCAGCCACGGGTGATTCAGTGAAGATGATCGAGATCAAACTATCGCAAGGCGCTAAGCCTGGGCACGGTGGCATATTGCCAGCAGCCAAGTTAACCGCCGAGATTGCGCAGATTCGACAAGTACCGATGGGCAAGGATGTTATTTCCCCAGCGGCTCACACAGCGTTTAGTACGCCCATTGAGTTGCTTGAGTTTATTGAGCAACTACGCGAGCTATCGGGCGGTAAGCCAGTGGGATTTAAACTATGCATTGGCCGTCGCGATGAATTTCTGGCCATTTGTAAGGCTATGCTGCTCACCGGAAAAATGCCAGACTTTATTACCGTTGATGGTGGCGAAGGTGGCACGGGTGCCGCACCAACTGAGATGACCAACTCAATTGGTACTCCGCTTCGTGATGCACTTATTTTTGTAAACCTTGCGTTGATAGGAATAGGCCTGCGCGATCAAACGCGCATCATTGCATCGGGCAAGGTGTTTTCAGCGTTTCATTTAGTGCGGGCGATTGCTTTAGGCGCTGATACTGTTAATTCTGCTCGTGGCATGATGATGGCGCTAGGCTGCATACAATCGCGTAGTTGCAATACGGATCATTGCCCAACGGGTATTGCAACGCAAAATCCTGCTCGCACAAAAGGGTTGGTAGTTGGTGATAAGGCCACACGCGTTGCTAGCTTTCATCGTTCGACCGTTGAAAACATAACTGAGTTACTTGGTGTGGCCGGCCTTAAAAGCTTGGATGAATTGGCACCAAAGCATATCAATCGACGCGTACAAGGCACAGAGATTAAAACCTACGAGCAGTTGTATCCGCGCATTAGCCCTAACTGTTTATTGCACGATGAAACGATACCGGCGGACTGGAAAGATGACTGGCATGCGGCGAATGCGCATGCTTGGTGATTGATGTTTACTGCTCGTCATTCACCCCGGAGGGCGCCCAGCCCGCGAAGGCGGGAATCTAGCACTGAGGAAAAGCCAGATACCGCTAGCATGGATCCCCGCCTTCGCGGGGATGACAAGCTCTGCGGGATGACACTTAATCCTCGACATAACGAACTTGGTCACTTTCCAATAACTCAGCTATAGCGGGTAGCTGGGTTAGGCCGTCGGCGACTTCTTGATCCAGCTCAGTTTCAATTT
>CALJAA010000060.1 GCA_938028465.1 uncultured Granulosicoccaceae bacterium
GCAGGTAAACCTAAAAAAGTAGCTATCGTTGCTTGCATGCGCAAGCAACTGATCATCCTTAACACGATGGTCAAAAACGGGACTCATTGGAACGAAAAAATGATTTGAAATTAGGGGTTGCAACCATAGTCACTGGTTATGTTGGCGTCTTGAGGCGCTTAATCTAATAATAGCTCACTAAGCGAGCATATACTCAAAGCTATCAAGCTACTGTAGTCAACCACCAAAGAAGTTTGCTAAGTACGAAATTAGTACAACCAAACAAAAATATATAAATCCCGGCCCAGCAGAAACTGCATAGTCTATAAAACTGAAGTTCGAATCAACGCCATCAGCAATATTCTCTAGCTCAATTGCGTAAGTGCTAGAAATATAAAACGCCATTGATGCTACAAAACCAACTAAAGGGACAGTATAACTCCCTCTAACATCAAGTGATTCCATGAAAATATAGGTAAATACAGACAGGACTATTAATGTACCAATACCAGCTAGGTGCTGCACTCTTACCCAGTTAGGTGTCATTCTGATTTTGCTCTAAAAGCTCTTCAAGTAGCCTGATTGCGTGTGGTGATTTTATATCTTCAACTAGATCTAGTGTATACCTAGGCACTCTGTCTGATATCGAACGACCATTCAACCAAACCATTAAGTCAAACCAATCACTCGATTCGTTTGATGCTTCGTACTGTATTTTGTATACAGTATTATTCAAGTTTATCTCTAGCGTCCCTTTTTCCATGACTATGCCTAGTAGCTCTTAACCATTTAATTTACGATTTATAGAAATCAAAAATACTACGAATATTACGAATTACGTAACAAGGCCCGCCAGTCAACATAACAGCAGTATTAAGCGGAGCCCCCCGCTTAATACTGCTTATGCGGATAAACCATTTCTTTCCGTTGTATGAATTTTCGTACGAAATTAAATTCGGCTGAAAATTTCAATTATAAGAACAGCTTAGTTCAGATTCGCTAATTTTTCTTTCCGCTTAATTCCTACATACCCAGACCCGTGTAATTGTTGACAGGGTAGCAAATTTTGTATACTGTAAATATGTATAGTAATGAGGAAATACAATGTCAGCTTTCATGGAAGAATGCAGATCAGCGATGCGTGCACGACATCTTGCCTATCAAACCGAAAAAACCTATTTGCACTGGATTAGGCGATATATCTATTTTCATGATAAACAACATCCAAACGCACTATCAGAGGCCCATGTCGTTAATTTCTTGAACTATATTGCCGGCCCACGGCAATGTAGTCCTAACACACAGTCACTTGTTTTAAGTGCGTTGGTGTTTTTGTACAAATATGTAGTTAAGCGGCCACTAGGCTCTCTACAGGGTATTACGTTTGCAAAACCTAAGGTTCGTATCCCTGTTGTGCTGTCACTTAAAGAGGTTGCTGATCTTTTTGATGAAATGCGCGGTGTTGATAAATTAATCATTCAACTGATGTATGGCTCTGGCCTACGCACAGCGGAAGTATTGTCTTTAAGAATAAAAGACGTCGATTTTGCCAATGGCTGCCTAACAATAAGAATGGCAAAAGGCAACAAAGACAGAGTTGTTACCTTGGCTCATTCATTAATGCCAGCGCTCAAATCGCAAATTCAACGTGCCCTTGCACAACATCAGAGCGACTTAAAAGAAGGTCATGGCTTTACCCCAACGCCTTACGCATTGCGCAGAAAACTAGGCACTGCGTTACGCGCTCCTGCTTGGCAGTTTATTTTCCCGTCATCTAAACTTAGCGGTATACCCGATACTGGCGAGCTGGTTAGGTTTCATCGCCATCCTGACAACATTAGAAAAGCTATTTCAGCGGCCTGTAAAGGGTGTGGCATACATCGGAGAGTAACGAGCCATACCTTTCGCCATAGCTTTGCTACTCACTTACTGCAAAGTGGCGCGGATATACGCACGGTGCAAGATCAACTAGGCCACGCTGATGTTAAGACTACGGAGATTTATACGCATATTATTAAGCGAGGGGCAGCGGGAGTTATTTCGCCGCTTGATCAATTTAGCAGGTCGACGAAAGACGATACCGGTGACGATTAGATTCACTGGGTTAACTTGGCGCAATGCAGTTGTTATCGTAAGCCTCTTGAATAATACTTGAATGGTTTATCATTTCTGAATGGCTAATAAAACAATCAATCAACTCCTAACAACCCAAACAGCATCAGTAATAGCCATATACAAAAAACCATTATCACTCGGTGTTCTATAAAACCCTATGGCATCAATGTGTTTTGCAAGTACAGCTGTCATCTCCCATGCATCAACTACGTCTGCGGGCCAATGACCAGCTGCCAATTTTCTATAGCCGCGTTGCTGACCTATATCGCGCACAACCTTTGAGCCTGATTTGATATTGTCATCCAAGCTTTCGTTGGCCCAGGCCCACATCCAAGTATTGGTTTCGGTGGAAAAAGACCCGGCAAACTGCACGCTAGCTACAACCTGAGGCTCCCCATCATGGCTGAATATTAGCTTGCCAGTAGTCTGATCCCAATCCCATCGTTCGTGCACATCGAGCTTAAATTGCTCTACAAGCTTAGGCTGCTTTTTTTCTAAATACTCACGGCAGTCTGCAAGTAGTGTGTTAACAATTTCTGCATCTTCTAACCAATTTTTATCGCGAATGTTTTCATAACATTTGCCACAAACAATTTTGATATCGGCAAAGGCTGTGGCCACGTCATTCCACTCACCTTCTCGATTTAGTACAACTTCGCACTCACCGCACCATGCATCAGGGTGCAGGGAATCGGGCCTTTCTGGATCGTAGCCTAAATAGAATCCAAGCTTCTCAGAATCGTTAACTAAATGCTGACAAATAAAGGCTCCGCCGCTCTCCCCATGCGTATCGCAGTTAACGGTGTAGTTATCATCACTCACAGCGCTAGCCCTTAATACGCCTGATCACTCCGGCCCTTCTCCTGCCATTCAGCTCGTGCTTTAACAACTGAGTCTTTTTCTGACACTTCAGGTATGCCTACTTGCCACCAACTTCCACCACCGGTCGAATCCACTGCATTGGTGCTAATGGCTACGCAATAAGTGCGGTCGGATTTTTTGGCGCGCTCTAGCGCAGCTGCAAGGTCTTCTAGTGAGTTAACCGATTCGGATACTGCACCCATCGCTGCCGCATGGGCCGCAAAATCAATTTGTGGAATGGTGTCTTCTACCAAGACACCATCATCGTAAAGGTTATTAAACGGGTCAGCACCACAGGCATTTTGTAAACGGTTTATGCAACCAAAGCCTCGGTTATCCAGCACAATGATGATAAGCTTTTTCTTTAGTGCTACCGATGAAACGATTTCCGAATTCATCATAAGGTAAGTACCATCACCCACTGCTACAAATATTTCTGCATCTGGGTCGGCCATTTTCGCACCGATACCACCCGCTATTTCATAGCCCATGCACGAAAAACCATACTCTGAGTGATAACCCTTCGAGTGCTCGCCCTTCCATAGCTTCATACCTTCAGCCGGCATTGAGCCCGCCGCCACAACCAATACATCTTTGCTTAGGTCAGCAGCTTGGTTGATGACTTCGGTTACTTGTGCATCCGATGGCAACTGATTACCCGGTGGCTTGATGGCTTCTTCGATCATACCTTGCCACTTGGCTTTGGCTGCTTCTAGATTATTGATATGAGCATCGCTTGATTGCCAACCTTTTAATAGTGGTTGTAGCTCTTCTAGGGCTCGGCGTGCATCAGAGCGTAAACCAACAGCACGATGTTTATAGGCATCAAGATGGGCCACGTTAATGTTAATTTGCGGCACACGAGTATTGGATACCACCGTACGAGAGCCTGTTGTGAAATCAGATAAACGAGTACCTACAGCGATTATCAAATCACACCCCGCAACCATCTCATTAGCAGCAGAACTACCTACTACACCAATACCGCCAGCATTCAATGGATGGGAATAAGGCAGCGCGCCTTTGCCGGCTGACGTTTCAGCGACTGGGATTTTGTGCTCTTCAACAAAGTTTTTAAAGGCATCAACAGCATCTGAATAATGCACACCACCGCCAGCAATCGCAACTGGGTTTTTGGCATTGCTAATCATTTTTGCAACTGAAGCAAGCTGATCCAGATCGGCACCAGGGCGATGTAAGGTATGCACCACTTCCTCAAAAAAGCTATTAGGAAAATCAAATGCTTCCGCTTGCACATCTTGAGGTACGCACAGGGTTACTGGGCCACACAGTTCCGGATCAGTTAGTACGCTTATCGCACGAGGCAACGATGTAATCAATTGCTCTGGCTTACTAAATCGATCGAAATAGGCGGATATGGGTTTAAAGCAATCGTTAACGTTTTCAGTAGCATCGTCAGCACGTTCGACTTCCTGTAGCACGGGTGCAGATGCACGGTGCATAAAGGTGTCACCCGGCAACAACAATACTGGCAAGCGATTAACGTAAGCCGTGGCGGCACCAGTGAGCATATTGCTGGCGCCTGGGCCAACTGAGCTACTGCATATCATCATGCGCTTGCGGCGCATCTGCTTAGCGTAACCAGAGGCGGCGTGCACCATGCCTTGCTCATTTTGGCCACGGTAAGTTGGAAGCTCTTCCTTAACCTGATGCAAGGCTTCGCCTAACGCAGGCACGTTACCATGCCCAAAAATCGCCCAGACGCCAGCAAACAAGCCAACCTTCTCACCATCGATAATAGTTTTTTGAGCGCACAGAAAGCGCACCATGGCTTGCGCCAGTGTTAAACGGGTAGTAGACACGGAATACTCCAATGACAGGCTAAAAAATAGGATTAATAGCCGACATTATATACAGAAACAATATTGATCTAACGCCTCTGTTACCACAACATCGGTGGCTACGATCTCAGCTCTTGTTTAGCCAGATTGATCCATTTTTTATGCAGTTTAGTGTAGTGATCGGGCGACAAACGCGCTTTGTCCAGAATTCCCTGCAATAAGTCATTGGCACGCCCTGCGTTGCCGTTAGATTTGAGCATCATCGCGTAGCGGTAGGCGGGTTCTGGCCCGGTGTAATAGCCTATTAAGGTATCGTACTCAGAAGAAGCGCCCACGATATCGCCCTGTTGCTCCAAGGAGCGAGCGTACAATAAATGTGCATCTTGATTTTTATAGTCAGGATTCTCCGCGATGAGGGTATCAAGCGTTGTGCGAGTCACATCATGATTACCCAACTCAAACTGGCAAGCGGCATAACCAAACATCAGTTCAGGATTATGCTTGTTAAGGCCAGTAAGGCATTTTTGGTAAAGCTCACTCGCTTCGCCAAAGCGGCCCTTCTCTACAAACTCATCGGCGAGCCGTTGATTGTTTTGAACGGTGTCAGCAACTTCCAAATCGCGGTTGGCCGCGTTTAAATCCCGGTTGGGATTAAGGATGCTAGTGGCCGTTTTACGAGCATGACGCCCACCAGGGCCAGCCATTAAATCGGGCAAGACCTCCATAACGAAGTACGCCAAAGAACCTGCACCGGGCAACATCATGACAATCCAGATCCAGCGCTGGTTACGCCCCGTTTTCAATACATGAATAACGAACGCTGCCTGCACAATCAACGAAATTATAAATACTAGCGGCATCGCAAGCCTCCTTCTTGTT
>CALJAA010000061.1 GCA_938028465.1 uncultured Granulosicoccaceae bacterium
CGATGCAAGATCATCGCACCGATTTCTTCGATCGACATCTTCGTGGTATTTAAAAAAGGCACGTGGCTACCACGAAACATACTTTCAGCCTGCGCAACCTCACGCTGACAGGTCTCGGAAGAACTATAAGAAGAGCCTGCGTAGCGCTCTTGCCTGATTTGCAGCAAACGAAACGGGTCAATGGTTAAACCAAAGAGCTTATGCCGGTTATCAAGCAATACCGCTGGTAACTCTTTTGACTTTAAGTCTTCCTCGGTTAATGGGTAATTGGAGACATATAACCCTAGCTGCAACGATAGATACAGCGATGTAGGGGTTTTACCGCATCGTGAAACACCCACAATAATGAGGTCAGAATTGCCGTAATGGTCGGTATCCATGCCATCATCTGTTTGTAGGGCAAAATGTACCGCTGCCATCCGTGAGGTATAAGCTTTGGTATCGGTTACTCCATGCGATCGCCCTACCTTATGAGATGACTCCATCCCCAAGGCTTTCTCCATCGGCCCAATAAACGCATCAAAGAGGTCAAAAACCGGAAACGAGGAATTAGTAAAAATGGCTCGAATATCATCATTAACAATTGTGATAAACAACAACGGAGCATGCCCTTCAAGCTGCTCAATCTGATTACAGCTCTCCATTACGCTGTCCGCCTTGTCTACAGTGTCGATAAATGACAGAGTTTCGGCTTCAAACTCAACAGTCGGAAACTGGGTCACCAGGCTGTGAGCCAATGCCTGCCCGGTTAACCCCGTGCGATCTGAGACCACAAGCGCCTTTCGTTTAGCTGATTTCGTCATTATTGGTTCCGTTCCCTACATATTGCTAAGCAGGTACATTTTACTGCCGCTAAACAGCTGACGGCGTTGTAAAATCAATTTTATTTTCAGGAGGATGGCCGTGGCCAGCACTATTAAGTGGTTTCGCGAGTTAGGCATGCAAGATGTCCCCACCGTAGGTGGAAAGAATGCCTCCTTGGGTGAAATGATCCAAAATCTAACTGCGGCTGGCATTCACGTACCTGATGGTTTTGCCACCACCGCTGCCGCCTTTCAAGATCACCTATCAGCCAATCAGCTCGATCAACGCATTATCGATCTACTAAAAGGGCTTGATACCAACGATACGATCAAACTGGCGTCAGTGGGCGAACAAATTCGTCAGTGGATTATGGAAACTCCTCTACCCGATGCACTAGTAACAGACGTGACCGCAGCATGGGAAACATTGTGTGAAGGCTCTCCAGACGGCAGCATCGCTGTGGCTGTTCGCTCTTCGGCCACAGCGGAGGATCTCCCTGAAGCCTCTTTCGCCGGGCAACAAGAAACTTTTTTAAACGTGACATCGCTTGACGATGTATTCAAGCGCATTAGCGAAGTATTTGCATCGCTTTACAACGACCGTGCAATTTCTTATCGCGTCCACCAAGGCTTTGAACACGCAGACGTGGCATTGTCGGCGGGCATTCAACGCATGGTGCGTAGTGATATAGGTGCAAGTGGCGTTATGTTTTCCATCGATACCGAATCAGGTTTTGATAATACAGTTTTTGTTACATCCTCTTGGGGACTGGGTGAATGCGTTGTGCAAGGCTCGGTTAATCCTGATGAATTCTATATCCACAAGCCTGGCTTAAAGAAAAACCGTCCTGCGCTACTGCGCAAAACACGCGGCAGTAAAAAAATCAAAATGGTGTACGGCGATACCAGTGCTGTTGAAACGATCGACGTGGATGAAGCCGATCAATTACGTTTTTCACTATCCAATAATGATGTACACGAGCTGGCTCGTATGGCTGTCACGATTGAAGATCACTACGGTCGCCCGATGGACATCGAATGGGGTAAAGATGGCAACGATGGCAAACTTTATATTTTGCAAGCTCGCCCAGAAACGGTTACCTCACGTACTAACCCTAATGTGCTCAAGCGTTATCAGCTTGGCTCGCACAACGCCAAGGTACTCGTAACTGGTCGCAGCATTGGCCAACGTATTGGTGAAGGAAAGGTGCGAATCGTTGACAACATCAGCCAAATGCATACGGTAGAAGATGGTGATGTGTTAGTCACCGATATGACTGACCCTGATTGGGAGCCGGTAATGAAACGTGCATCGGCGATTGTTACCAACCGAGGCGGTCGTACCTGTCACGCTGCGATTATCGCCAGAGAATTGGGCGTACCAGCAGTGGTTGGCTGCAACACAGCTACAGATGTTTTGAAAGATGGCCAACTGGTTACCGTATCTTGTGCCGAAGGCGACACTGGCAATATTTATGAGTCACAGATAGGTTTTAAAGTGACCGAGACCAAGCTCGATAAGTTGCCAGAGCTTCCGTTCAAACTTACCATGAACGTGGGTAACCCAGAACGCGCTTTTGGGTTTAGCCGCTTGCCGCACAATGGCATTGGCTTAGCTAGGCTTGAATTTATCATCAGCAACACAATTGGAATTCACCCCAAGGCCTTGCTTAACTACGATTCAATGCCAGATGACGTGCGTACGCAAATAGATGCCCGTATCGCTGGCTATGACAACCCAGTGCAATTTTACATCGACAAAATCGTTGAAGGCGTGTCTACGCTAGGAGCTGCGTTTAGCCCGCATCCCGTTATTGTACGACTATCCGATTTTAAATCAAACGAATACGCCAACATGGTTGGTGGCCAGTTGTTTGAACCCAATGAAGAAAATCCGATGATCGGCTTTCGCGGAGCATCACGTTATATCTCCTCATCATTTCAAGAATGTTTCGAGCTCGAATGCCAAGCGCTGAAAAAAGTACGTGATGAGATGGGATTAACCAATATCGAGCTGATGGTGCCATTTGTCAGAACACTCGAAGAGGCCGATCAAGTGATTGCTCTATTGGCCGAAAACGGGCTCAAGCGAGGCGAAAACGGCCTGCGCATTGTTATGATGTGTGAAGTACCCAGCAATGCCATATTGGCTGAAGAGTTTTTAGAGCGCTTTGACGGCTTCTCCATTGGCTCCAATGACCTCACCCAACTTACCCTAGGGCTAGACCGAGATTCGGGCCTGGTGGCTCATCTCTTCGATGAACGTGACCCAGCGGTAAAAAAATTGCTACAACAAGCCATATCAACAGCCGTGGCTCAGGGCAAATATGTTGGAATCTGTGGACAAGGTCCATCTGATCATCCGGACCTTGCATTATGGTTAATGGAGCAAGGCATATCGAGCTTATCGCTCAACCCTGATACGATTGTTGAAACTTGGCTATTTTTGGCAGAACAAAGGAAGAAGTAACATTAGTACGCCCCCCGACCATACTCTGAAAGTAGAAAGGCGCGCCAACAAACGGCGTACCAAGCTCGACGAGGCTGGGTTTTGGGATGCACTAGGAGGCGATCGGCGTACAGACAAGCAACAGCCTGACGTTAAAGCCCATAGCCAAAGAACCGACCCGCCTACGCAGTTAGAATCAGACGTAAAAGATATCACTGGCGCTAGCAGTGCGCGCGAAAAAAATGAACAACGCCGCGCATCCTTGCTATCGATGTTGCATGCTTCAGAAGAACGCCACAAAATAGCCACATCACGCCGCCCATCAGTACTAGCGAAAGGCATTGATGTGGTTGTTTTACAAGGTGAGACAGCAGGAGAAACCGCAGTAATACTTGATGCAGATTACATCAACAATCGCGTGCTACTGTTACTGTCTGATCAGCCAACACCTCAATGGTTACCCTTCAAACACGTTTCAGCGGCAACTAAATCAGAACCCTCCGCTAACTAGTTAAGCTACACTTTAGCCATGGACGGGCTAAAAAAAGTTCTCAGTATCGATCTGCGCTCATTAGCGCTTCTTAGAATATCTCTAGCATTATTGATTTTGCTGGATCTGTTTTTGCGCACCTTCGATATGGAAGCGTTTTACACAGACAGCGGTATTTTGCCTCGAAGCAAATGGATTGAGATCTCCAAAAGCATGCATTTCTCGCTGCATGTCGCCAGTGGTGACTTATTTTGGCAAATCCTCCTGTTTAGCTTGGCAGCGATTTTTGCCTTGGGCCTATTGGTAGGTTACCGCAGCAAATTAATGGCTTTTTTGTCATTTATCTTGTTGGCATCGCTCATCAACCGAAACCAGCTGATTACACAAGCTGGCGATTCACTTTTAATTGTAATGACCTTTTGGGCCTTGTTTCTGCCTATAGGTGCTCGCTACTCCGTTGATGCAGCCTTAGATCCGCGATATCAAAAAGACCCAAACGACCATCCCCATTCGCCTGATCAGCCGCAGCCGTATTTTTCAATGGCAACCATCGCAGTTATCTTTCAGGTGCTATATCTGTACTTCTTCACGGCTCTACTGAAAACCGGTGCTGCTTGGCGAGTTCGGTTTGATGCGGCGTTTTACGCCGTTAGCCTTGAGCACTTTGCAACACCAATCGGCGCATGGATCAGGCAGTTCCCTGCGCTGCTTAAACTCGGCACCTTCTACGTATTATTTGTCGAGTTTATTGCTCCAATTATTGTGCTGTTGCCAAAGCCATGGCCTGTGGCTCGAATCGTCGGGCTCCTTATGCTGGCATCACTGCACCTCGCCTTCCTACTTATGTTGCATATTGGCTTATTCCCGCTAATCGACTTCATGTCGCTAACCGTTCTCATACCCTCTGTCGTTTGGGTATGGCTTGCAGCTCGTCGCAAACCTGCCGAGATGGATAAGATCATTCTTTACTACGATCAAGATTGCGGCTTTTGCTTAAAAATGGTGTTGGTGCTTCGCGAGCTGCTGCTTTCGCAGCACGTCAAAATTTATCCGGCACAAGAAACACCCGATATTTACGCCATCATGGAACGTGAAAACTCTTGGGTGGTACAAGGCGCAAACGGCGAGCATTACACTCACTGGAAAGCAATGCGACATTTATTTGCTCAGCGCTGGGCTTTTAAACCCATTGCCTTGCTGATGTCGATACCACCGCTAATGATGATTGGCGGCTGGGTGTATCGTTGGGTGGCTAATAATCGCAATACCATGTCAAACATCACGGCCAGCTCACTACCCTGGCATGCCGTAAAAATCAAACCCACCATTGTCGGCCAATTGATTGCCTTATACTTTTTTATTGGCATCACTGTTCACAACATCACCGGACTACCCGGCATGAACAAACATCGCCCAAAAATGATGACGCAAACTCTGCAAGCTGTCCGGCTAGATCAGCGGTGGAGTATGTTTGCACCTTTCCCAATGACAATATCCATCTATCCGCAAATAGAAGGAACACTACGTAATGGTGAAAAGACCAATCTCTATCCGTTAACTGAATCATCGCCTTCGTGGGAACCCCCGACGGATCAACTTTACGCCTATTACAAAAATTATCGTTGGCGTAAGTTCATGGACAAAATAAGGTCTACTAGCGACAACAGAATCCGCGGGGCCTACGGTGATTATCTCTGCCGTAGCCGTAACAAAATATCGCTGCAACGTCCAAAACATATTGGAATATTTGATATAAATTTTGTCAGTCGCCATACCAATACTAAGGGGGAACCCAAAAAAGTAGAGCGGAAAATGACATGGCGACATTGGTGTTATGCCGACTTCGACCCAGCTCTTAAAAAAGAGAACTAGTTCACGCCTAGCACACTAACAAGAGTGAACGGGTTAATAGATTGTCTCACTAGTCTGCGCAGACTATTTAGCCGGGCTAAGTCTCCTCCAATACTGGTCGATTACCTATCTAATATTGGGGATCGATTTTCATGCGCAAAGTACTCTTAACAACAGCAACTGTACTCCTGGCTACAGTACAGACAACATTACCAACGCCCGCAACAGCAGCTATTTATAAGTGCCAAGATGATAGTGGTGGTGTCACTTATACAAGTACTCCGTGCCCGGTGAGCGAAACGACGAGCAAGGTATTGCGTAGCTCAGGAAAGGCCACTGCCTCAGCCGATTGTAGAATTGCAAACAACTTCGCACTTGATGTAGCCAAAAAGATGTCCGAAGGCAGAAATGCTGATGATGCCTTTATGGCATACGGCGGCATCAATGCCTTGCGCCCTACGACGATCTCGATCATCAACTATGTCTACTCTCACAAGCAAAACACGTCTACCGTTCCGGCAAGGGTGGCTCAATTGTCTGCTGCAAGGTGTGATGCGTCAGCTTATGGTGATCCAACCTGTGACCAGTTTCCAATCGGTTATATAAATGACAAGGGTGGTTGCGAAGCAGCTGCCGGCGGCCCGGGCACAGTCAGTGCTACTGCAGAGCAACTACAAATTGACGCACGTAATTCAGACTACGATGAAGGTTCGCCCAACGATATTACGCCCAGCTTGACTGCCGTACGAGCAGCGCCTGCTGTTAGATCACCTCTAACGGGTATGACTCAAGACGAGTGCCGTAAGAGTGTTGAAGCAAAGATGGGCGGAGTACGCGATAGCATGAGAGCTCGATTATCAGCTAACGAGCAAAACGCGTTGCGTGCAGAATACAAGTTGCTACGTAAACAGAAAAGAGATTGCTAAAACTCAAACCGCTGCACGTAGGCGTTTAGCGCCTCTCGAAAATAGCGCTTTGATATCTTCCAGTATCAAATAGTTAACTGGGATCAATAGAAGCGTCACCAAGGTAGCAAATAAAATTCCAAAGCCCAAAGATACCGCCATTGGAATTAAAAATTGCGCTTGTGTACTGGTTTCGAAAATTAGCGGCATCAAACCAAAGAAGGTTGTCAGTGACGTTAAGATAACGGCTCTAAAACGAGCAACACCTGCCTTTCTGACGGCATCAAATTGCTCTACACCTTCACGGCGACGTCGATTGACGTAATCCACTAACACGAGAGAATCATTCACCACAACACCACACAGGGCCAGCATTCCCATATAACTCATAATGCTTAGGTTCATGCCCAATACCATATGCCCTAAAATGCCACCCACAACGCCAAACGGAATGACGGACATAACCATAATAGGTTGTAAATAACTTCGAAACGGAATGGCAAGTAGCGCATATATCACTAAGGTAACAAACAGCAAACCAGACTTTAAGCTAGCAAATGATTCTCGTTGCTCGCGCGCTTCACCCTCAAGACTAAATCGAAGCGCAGGAAATTGGCTTTGCAAGTTAATTGAATGACGTTGAAGATCAGCCTTAATCGCTTCAACATCGGCAGTCTCTTTGTCTATATCTGCTGTCACGTTGATGGTACGTCTACGGTCTACGCGCGTAATACTGGCATAACTTCTGCCCAACTCTACCTCAGCCACGGCGTCAAGCGGTACGGAACTACCATTAGGGGTAACAATGCCAAGCCGCAGCAGACTATCCACCGATTTACGTTCTTCGGCTGGGTACCGCACAATGACTTTCACATCATCTCTGTTGCGTTGTAAACTTTGCACTTCGCTTCCCATAAACGCTGGGCGGACCTGCCTAGACAAGATAGCAGGAGTTACCCCCAAAAGAGCAGCTTCGGGCTTTAGTTTGAGTTTTAGCTCCTGTTTACCGCCTTCAAATGAATCACTAATTTCACTCGTACCGGTATAGGTCGCCAGTTCAATCTTTATTAAAGCAGCAGCTTCTTTTAACTGCTCAAAATCGCTACCTGAAATCTGCACATCAATCGGAGCACCACCACGACCAATCTCTGCACGATAGGTAATGTTCTTAGCACCCGGGATGGCGCCGATTGTCTTGCGTAGCTCGCCAATCAGTTCTCGGGCGGACACATCGATTGTTCGTTCCTCCGGCGGTACGATTTCAAACATTATGCGCCCACGGTTGGATGCGAAATTACTGCCTCCAGCACTACCCGTTGTCGTCATCACCGATTCAATCGCGCTGATACCCGATTCGGGATCGACGTACTTTTCTTGTAAGGCCTGTACCTGACCAGCAATGCTATCGATATGGCCTTGCGTCGTTTCAAACGGCGTACCGTCAGCCATCTCTAAGTTGACCCTAGCTATCTCTGTGGCCACTCTTGGAAAAAAAATAAATCGGATATGCCCAGCACTGACCAAGCTAAACACGATAATGGCCGTGCCAATAAACAGTGACAGAACAAAGTAGCGGTTACGCAGTGAGCTTGCTAAGACTGGCTGGTATGCATTCTCTACAAACCACTCGAAACCATCGGCAATGCGTTGCTGCAATCTTACAAACACATTGGGTTTCTTTGCGCTATGAAAATTAAGATGGCTCATGTGTGATGGCAACACAAACTTGGACTCAATAATTGAAAACAGTAATACCGGAATAACGATCAACGGTATCTGCATAAATATTTTACCTCTAACACCCTCTATCAATAACAGCGGAACAAACGCAGCTACGGTGGTTAATACACCAAAAGTTACAGGCACGGCTACTTCACGCGCGCCCGCAATGGCCGCATTAACCCTATCCGGGTTTTTACGCATATGGGTATAGATGTTTTCACCAGTAACAATGGCATCATCCACTACGATACCCAGCACCAGAATAAACGCAAACAAACTCAGCAAATTGATACTGACGCCAAACACAGGCATTAAGGCAATACCACCCAAAATGGATACTGGCACGCCAACAAACACCCACACCGCAACCCAAAAACGCAGAAAGAGTGTGAGTAGAATCAAGATGAGTAACCCACCTTGTACAGCGCTCTTGAGCAAGGTATTGAGGCGCGCCTTTACCCGGCGAGATGAATCACGCCAATAGCCTATAGTGACACCGTGTGGCAAGGTTGCTTGACTCTCATCGATATACTGCTTAACAACATCTGCAACCGTGATGGCGCTTTGTAAACCTGTGCGAAAAACATCAATCTCAATGGTACGCACACCATTGTAGGTTTGTTTAAACTTATCTTCAGCAAAGCCATCGTTAACTGTTGCGATATCACCCAAATTAACTCGCGTACCATCAGGTCGCGACACAATTGCTATTTGCCTAAAATCCTCTGCGGTTTCGGCTTGCGAATTTGTGCGTAGTAATAACTTGCCACCCTCTGATTGGATCGACCCAGCGGCGGCATCAAGTGAACTGCCGTTAATCGCATTGACGATATCTGGCAAGGTTAGGTTGTACTGCTTTAAGGTATTGCCGGATACCTCAATTGACATCTCATATCGCCTCGCACCTGATAAAGCTACGCTGGACACATCGGGCAAGGCCTCAAGATCATCGCGCACCGATGAGGCCAGCATGCGCAGTTCTTTTTCGGGCATATCAGCAGAGACTATTACGCTAATAACTTCGCGGTTTCTACTCGGTATATATATCTCTGGTGCATCAACATCTTCAGGAAAGTCATTTACCTGATCAATTTGTTGCTTGGCATCTTCTAGAACCTTTTGCGGATCGGCGCCTGACTCGAGCTCAAGGCCGACACTCCCCAAGCCTTCAACCGCCGATGATGTAATGCGCTTTACGCCCTGCACATCTTGAACAGCCTCTTCTATTTTGATCGTAACGCCCTTTTCTACCTCACTGGGGGACGCTCCTGGAAACGGTGCTCTGATACTGATGCGATCAAGCTCAAAACTCGGAAATACTTCAAGCGGTAAGCGATTTGATAGTGTGAATAGGCCCATGGCAATGATGAACACCATGAGCAAATTGGCCGCAACTGAGTTTCTGGCAAACCAACCAATTAGGCTATTCATGAGTATATTCCTAGCACGATATTAGGAATCATTGCTGGAGCCGACTTTAGCCTGCTTCTTGTCATTACCGGGCTTTTTATCACCACCGGATTTTTCTGGCCTTTTTTTACGTTCAGGTTTCACACCATCGATTGTGGCCAACACAGGCGTGCCGTTAGCCACAATGGGAAGTGACGTTAGAACGACTATCTCACCTGTGGCTAACCCCGAGTCGATAACGCTATTGTTAGCATCACGCCATGCAACATTCACCGCTTGGCGTTGAATTATTTTTCGATCTTTAAGTACCAGCACTTCGGAGCCTTCGCGAACCGCGGTACGCGGTACAACATAGACATCGTTCAGCATCGCACCATTAATGCTAGCTTGTACAAATTGACCTGACCGTAAAACCGCTGAATCACTTGCCGCAGGAATAGCCACTCGCGCAATAACATTGTATTGTTGAGTATCGGTATCCACACCTTCTATCCGGACTAACTTAGCAGGCCAGGTTTTACCCGACACTTGTAACGAGACATTATCGGGCGCTTCATCGCTAGCATCGATCTCCCCTAACAACACCTGCTGGCGGCTTGTCAGTGGCAAACGAATATCCATACTGTTTACCGAGTAGATTTCGCCTAACATACTACCGCGACTGACAAACTGACCAAGATCAGTTTGCGCGTTGGAAACCAAACCATCATAAGGTGCAATAATTTGTGTACGTTGTAAATCAAGCTCTGCCCGCTCCACCTGAGCAGCTGCTGCGTCTCGATTGGCTTTGGCGGCTGCCAGTTGAGGCGTGCGTAAATTTAAGGCCGTAGGCTTACGATTTCGATTCAAACTTTCCCATTCAACTTTGGCCTGCTTACCGCGAGCAACTTCCTCCTGATACTGGGCTTTTGCTTGAGAAAGCTGTGCTCTGGCCTGAGTTAATGCAATTTGGTAATCTCGCTGATCCAACTGAATGAGTAGCTCACCTTGCTTAAATGAGCCACCCGAAACAAAGGTTGGTGATACCGATTCGATCGTACCGGACACCTCAGCAACCAACGAGTTAGAAACAGTAGGCTCGACAGTGCCTTGACTGGTTAATACAATTTGGTAATCCTCCGGCAGCAACGTAACAGCCTCAACTGCCTGAGGTACAGAAAACGACGGTCGACTGCTTACTTCAGGCGGATTGTTGCGGATAAGCTTACCCAGCATGATCGCCAGCCCAAAAATGACTACTGGAAGTATTATTTTTAGTAGTTTCATGATCCCGTTATACGTAATCCGGCTAATAGTAGACGCCGGGAATGCTATCCTTCACAAATGATAGACACCAAACCGCGTCAGCTGTTCGATTACCCAACTTATTGGGCGGAATGTTATGGCCGCTCGCCTTTCCTACCAATGAGTAGGCAAGAAATGGACACATTAGGCTGGGATAGCTGCGATATTATTATTGTAACGGGTGACGCTTACGTAGATAGCCCCAGTTTCGGTATGGCCATTTTGGGTCGTTTGCTCGAATCTCAGGGTTTTCGGGTAGGAATCATTGCTCAACCAGATTGGCAAAGCGCCGAACCGTTTGCCGCTTTGGGCGCTCCAAACCTATTTTTTGGTGTTACCGCCGGCAATATGGATTCAATGATCAACCGTTACACGGCCGATCGCAAAGTCCGTTCTGACGACGCCTACTCGCCAGGTAACGAAGGTGGCAAGCGTCCTGATCGGTGTTCCATCGTCTACTCACAACGCTGCAAAGAGGCCTATCCGGGTGTCCCCATCGTGTTGGGTGGCATAGAAGCCTCTTTGCGTCGTATCTCTCACTATGACTACTGGCAAGATAGTGTGCGGCATTCCCTACTCACAGATGCCCAAGCCGATATCCTGCTTTACGGCAATGCCGAACGAGCCATTATTGAGATCGCGCACAGGCTCGCAGCTGGCAATGCAATCGCCGACATTACTGATGTGCGCGGTACTGCCTATATGATCCAAGACATACCGGCAGATTTTCAGGTGTTAGATTCGACTAATCTGGACAAGCCAGGCCGCATAGAAAAACACAGCAACCCATACGAGTACACGGAAGAAAAAACACCAAGCAAACCCAAAAGTGACTCGCCAACTGAAATGACGATCCAGTTTTTGAGTAAGGCTGAGCGACAAGCCAAGCAAAAACAAGATCGTAATAAAACCGTTATCCGCTTACCGTCTCACGATGTGGTCAGTAGTAACGCTGCACTATATGCGCACGCTAACCGAGTACTGCATCTCGAAACAAACCCAGGCAATGCTCGCGCACTCGTACAAAACCAAGGCGGTAAAAAACTCTGGCTTAATCCACCGCCACACCCACTCAGTACGGAAGAAATGGATTACGTTTTTGATCAACCCTTTGCTCGTGTGCCGCACCCAAGCTACGAAGGCGCACGTATCCCGGCTTATGAGATGATTCGATTTTCAGTCAACATCATGCGCGGTTGTTTTGGCGGTTGTACTTTTTGCTCTATCACCGAACATGAAGGGCGCGTTATACAAAATCGATCAGAAGACTCCATCATTAAAGAAATCGAGTCCATCAGAGATACTGTGCCTGGATTTACCGGTGTGATATCCGACCTTGGTGGCCCGACTGCCAATATGTATCGCCTAGCCTGTAAATCAAAAGAAATTGAATCTAATTGTCGATTGCCATCCTGTGTGTACCCTGGCATTTGTTCTAACTTAAATACCGATCACTCATCTTTAATATCGTTATACAAACGCAGCCGTAATTTGCCGGGTATCAAAAAAATATTGATAGCATCAGGTTTACGTTACGACCTTGCGGTTGAATCACCCGAGTATGTAGAAGAACTCGTCACCCACCATGTGGGCGGATATTTAAAGATTGCGCCGGAGCATACTGAGAGCGGCACGTTATCCAAAATGATGAAACCCGGTATTGGCTCGTACAATCGGTTTAAAGAGCTATTTGAAAAATTCAGCAAAAAGGCCGGTAAAGAGCAATACCTTATCCCCTACTTTATCGCCGCACACCCGGGCACCACCGATGAAGATATGATGAACCTTGCGCTATGGCTCAAGCAAAATGGTTTTAAAGCTGATCAAGTACAAAACTTTTATCCATCGCCAATGGCAACTGCCACTACGATGTATCACACTGGCAAAAACCCATTAAAGCGCGTGCGTAAAGATAGCGAATCAGTCGCGGTTGCCAAGACGGCAAAACAACGTTCATTGCATAAAGCCTTCTTACGCTACCACGACCCGGCTAATTGGTCGGTACTACGTGATGCGCTGGTTGAGATGGGTAGAACGGACCTGATTGGAAATGGTAAGAAACATCTGATACCGGCCTATAAACCTAGAACCGGCGCGACCCATAAATCAGCCCGAAGTAAAAATAGTAATAGGCCTGGTGGCTCAAAGCCGGGTAAGGGCCAGATATTGACACAGCACACCGGCTTGCCGCCGCGTACACATACTGAGAAGAGCTAGTCTGTCGTACCCGTGCTAGTCGTCCCCGCGAAGGCGGGGACCCATTGTATGCGTGGATCTACCCTGTAGGGCACCTAGCCCGCTTTCGCGGAGATGATAGAGCTACGCGGGGATGACTGTGTTACGCGGAAATGTCTATTAGATGCCGGGTTCGTTGCTAGGCGCCGCTTCAAACATACTTCCAATAGCCGCACCTAAGGTAGAACTCGCAGCAAGCATCCCATTAGCTATGCCACTATTACTGGCTTCAATAAAGTGTCTCGCAGCTTGTTGATGCATGCTGTCAGCGTATTGCGACAATTCGCTATCATTTAGATCTTGATAAATAAATAAAATCGTATCGACTGAATCTGCACGGTAGCTTTCAACAATGTGAGCACGGTTGGCTCTCACACTTTGGGAGTAATCATCAACATCGATAGGTACACCTGCCGCGTACATAATACTGAGCGTAAAACCAATCTGCACATTGATTAGCGTGTCAGCCGCGGATTCTGAAATTTGCAAACTATTGTCTAATCGTTTGGCTAGTTTTCTTCTGTTATCGCTTACCGGATTATCGATTAGCGATTGCCGAAATTCGGTGAAGCGATCTTGGTTGCTTAACAAGGAATTTTCTAACTCCGCGCGTTTTACCTTTGCGCCTAGCTCACTATCAAACCATTGCACCATACGTTGCAAATGAGGTTCCTTAACTGATTCAAGCGCATTGAGCATTTCAGACTGCAAACGCGCTTCGCTAAACGATTGGGGTACGGCCGCTCTCATCGCCGTATGATCAAGCTGTTCAAATTCAAGCGGCATGGATTCACTGAGTGCAATGATGTCAAACGA
>CALJAA010000062.1 GCA_938028465.1 uncultured Granulosicoccaceae bacterium
TTGTTGCCATCCATTTCCCAGTTACCTGCAACCGAATCAGCGTGAGCCACCTTCTTGCTAACGGCATGAATGTGGTTAGCAAACATCGGCACAATTGAACCACCATCATCATTAATAAGCGCCTGTGTTTCAGCGTAGATAGCTCGACGCTTTTCTGTATCGAGTTCTGCACGGCCTTGCAACACTAGCTCGTTAAACTTCTTGGCACTGTCAGTTGTTCTCCAAGACGTGTCGTTCCACTCTGTATCAGCAACGTAAGCAGAAGAATACATCCAATCTTCAGTTGGACGACCACCCCAGTAGCATGCACACCAGCCTTTCTTATTCCAAACGTTAGACCAGTAACCATCACTTGGCTCACGGACCACTTCAATATCAATGCCTGCATCTTTTGCAGAGGCCGCAATAAGCTGCGCTGCATCTACTGCACCTGCAAAGGCTGCATCAGAAGCTGACAATTGGATCTTGCCACTGTGGCCAGACTTTTTATAATGCTCAGCTGCCTTCTCAGGATCATATTCACGCTGAGGTAAGTCAGCATTATGAAACTGATTAGCCACTGAGATTGGGTGATCGTTACCCATCGCACCGTGACCCAATAGGATTTTGTCTACCATTTCCTGACGCTTAAGGCTGAGCTTTAAAGCCATGCGTAAATCATAGTTTCCAAATGGCTCAACATCTAAGCGCATTGGGAAGGTGTAGTGGAGCGTGCCTGCCACTTCGAGAATATCCAAAGTTGGAACACGCGCTAATAAAGCAACTGTTTTAGGATCAACTCTGTCGATAACGTCAACTTCATCGGTCATAATCGCGTTTTGGCGTGCAGCAGTATCAAGCAATGACAGATATTCTATTTCGTCAAAGTGCCCAGCACCCTCTTTCCAGTAGTTGGCGAAACGCTTAAATTCTGCGCGCACACCTGGTTCAAAGTTACTAAGTGTATAGCCGCCAGTACCAACTCCACCCTGCGGATCAACTTTGCCATCTTTAGATGGAAAAATAAGTAGGTGGTAATCGCTGAGGATAAAAGGCATATCCGCATTTGGCGCTTCAAGCTCGATGATAACCATGTTGTCGCCATCTTTACTCATCGATTTGATGGGCTTTAACAAACCTTTTGCCGCTGATTTGGAATCCTCACCCATATGCATCTGTAACGATGCAATAACATCATCAGCTGTTAGGGTTTTGCCGTTATGAAATTCAACGCCTTCGCGTAATTTGAACATCCATGTTTTCGCATCGGCAGATTCATAACTCTCTGCTAATTCACCTTTTAAATTGCCTTCGTTATCAACTTCCGTTAGGCAGTTTGCATACGTGAAGTTAATTTGAGTCATTAATGAATTTTCGGTCGTGCTCGGGTCAAGTGAATCTGTAGTTGACCCATGTCCGAAACCTGCACGTAATCGTCCACCACTCTTTGGCGTTGCCGCCATAACCGCTTGTGACATAGACATCGCAGCTGGCAAAGCGATACCGGCAGCTGTCATCGACATAATAAATTGTCGACGATTAATACTTCCCGTTGAAAAGTATTTCTTTTGATTATGAATAAACTTATCTTTCATACTTCCTCCTCAGTGAATCGTGTAGAAGCCCAACACTAGCGCCTCAGGCTTAATATTCGCAATAACTACTTTACTACTATCGCAAAACTCGCCTCAAATAGCTCGACCTATGGCTCGAAATGAAGCGATTAATAAATAATATCAACAAGTTAGCTGGCATCTAACGGGATTTTATCCGCATCCAACACCTTATCGAGCCAATCGGGATCCATCTCTGGTACCGATGCCAACAGCAATTCAGTGTATTCAGGATACGGTGGCGAGAAGATATCAGCCTTAACGCCCTGCTCAACCACCTTGCCTTGATACATCACCACAATCTCATCCGAAATCGCTTTGACGGTTGCAATATCGTGAGTGATAAACAAGTAACTAATGTTCAATTCTTTTTGCAGTTTCAATAACAGCTTGAGTATGCCTTCTTGAACAATTTGATCCAGCGCTGAGGTTACCTCATCACAGATAACCACTTCTGGGTCAGCAGCGATTGCGCGAGCAATGCAGATACGTTGTTTTTGACCGCCCGATAATTCACCAGGAAATCTATCCATATAAGAGGCATCGAGTTCGATCATGTTAAGTAATTCTTCAACACGCTTATCTAATTCTGCACCACTAACGTCATGGTAAAAGGCTAAGGGCCGCCCAATAATATCGCGCACCTTGTGACGTGGGTTCATCGCCGTATCTGCTGATTGGTAAATCATTTGAATACGGCGTAGTTGATCAACACTACGCCCGCTAAGTTTTGCAGGCAGTGCTTCACCGTTAAATAGCACAGAGCCTTGGCTTGGCGGTAGTAAACCTGTGACTACTCTGGCAGCAGTTGACTTACCTGAACCTGATTCACCCACGATAGCTACGGTACGGCCGCGCGGTAAGTTGATAGACACATCGTGCAAAACATTTTCGCCTCTACCGTAAGCTGCAGTCACGTTTTTGATTTCGAGTACGTTTTCTGTTTTAGGCTCAGGTGTTTTTTCAATCGACCTCACAGCCCACAATGACTTGGTATAAGGGTGTTCTGGATGGCTGAGCATCTTTCTGGTGTCGGCCTCCTCCATCGTTTCACCATAACGCAGCACTTTAATAACATCCGCCATCTGCGCAACCACAGCCAAATCGTGCGTAATGTAAATTGCAGCGGTATTAAATTGCCTGACGACCTTGCGTATTGCTGCCAGCACATTAACTTGCGTGGTGACATCCAAGGCTGTTGTTGGCTCGTCAAAGATAATTAAATCAGGACGGCTAGACATAGCCATAGCCGTCATTACCCGCTGCAACTGGCCACCTGATACCTGATGCGGATAGCGATCACCAATATTTTGAGGATCAGGCAACTGCAATGCTTCAAACAAGTCGCGAGCATCTTTTTTTGCATCGGCTTCGCTCATGGTGTTGCTGCGAACGCCCGATTCAATTGTTTGATCCATCAAACGGAATGCAGGATTAAACGCAGCCGCTGCAGATTGTGCAACGTAGGCAATGCGGGTACCCCACAGCTCACGTTTGTTGCGTTCTTTCATGCCCATCAATTCCTGGCCATCAAAAACAATGGAACCGCTTTTTAGCCGACAGCCAGGCCGCGCAAAACCCATTGCTGCTAAGCCCAAGGTGGATTTACCAGCACCTGATTCGCCAATTAAACCCAGCACTTCACCTTTATGTAGTGTGAGATCAACACCCTTAATGATGTCATGCCACTTGTTGTCGCTGAAGCCATCGATGTGCAAATCTTTGATCTGCAGCAGCACCTCTTTGTTGTTCGAGTTGTTAGTGTTCATCTTTCAACCCGCTGGTGGTATGTAAAAACCAATCAACAATAAAGTTAACCGCCACTACCAAGAGTGCAATTGCACCTGCCGGCAATAAAGGTGTGATACCCGCTTTAATATCATATTGAGCAAATTGAATAAGTGATGCGTTCTCACGCACCATCGAACCCCAATCAGCTGTAGGTGGCTGAATGCCCACACCTAAAAATGAAAGAGACGCTATTGTTAAGAATACAAAACAAAATCGTAAGCCAAACTCTGCAACCATGGGTGGCAAGATGTTGGGTAGTATTTCGTGAATCATAATCCAATTCAATTTTTCACCTCGTAGCTTGGCGGCTTCAAGGTAATCCATTACCACCACGTTCATCGACACAGCACGTGTTAAACGAAACACACGAGTGGAATCGAGTACAGCGATAATACAAATGATATTGAAGATGGATGAACCAAACACTGCCAGCAACATAAGCGCAAAGATCAAACTTGGTATCGCCATAAGTACATCAACGAAACGGCTTAATATTTGATCTATCCAACCACCACTTATAGCTGCCGCTAAGCCAAAACCGCCACCGATTACAAAGGCAAGCAAGGTTGTGGCGAACGCAATACCCATCGTGTTACGAGCGCCGTAGATCAACCGAGTAAAGATGTCTCTACCGATTTGATCCGTGCCCACCAGATGGTCGCTATCCCACGGCCCAAACGGCACGGCAAATATCTGATCCTCGGCATAAGGGGCTATAAAGGGTGCAAACAATGCCACCACGATATAGGCAAACACAATGACCATCCCAAACCATGCGGATATCGGCGCTGATTTCAGTGCAAGCTTAACGCGCTGCCATCGAGTCCGTTGCTCTAGTACTGAGCCGACTTCGTCGGCGGCTGAATAGCCTTTGTCAGATGCAGTGCTCATCGAGGGTGTAATAGCCTAGGGTTACTTGCAATCGAGACCACATCAGCAAGAAGGTTAAGCAAGATATAGGTAGCAGCAAAAATCAAAGCACACGCTTGCACCACCGGGATATCTCGAGTTGAAACGGCATCAACCATCAACTGCCCAATGCCGGGATACACAAACACCACCTCAACGATCACCACCCCCACCACTAAGTAAGCAAGGTTAAACGCGATCACGTTAACGATAGGTGCCCAGGCGTTGGGTAAGGCGTGATGCACTATGACTTTGAATTTTGAGATTCCTTTGAGCCTAGCCATCTCGATATAAGGGCTAGCTAATAAGTTAATGATGGCCGCACGGGTCATCCGCATCATGTGAGCCACGATAACCAACGTTAAGGTTAGTGCAGGTAAGGCACTTTTAAACAGCCGCTCACCAAGTGGCATGTCTGCGGATATGTTGGCCAAAGAAGGAAATACGATCCCGAACGGTTCTAGTACCTTTAACGATGCGAAAAATAGAATTAATAAATAGGCAACAAAAAAATCGGGCAGCGAAATAGAAATAAGTGTGAACGCATTGACGGAGCGATCATAAAAAGAGTTTCTGAACAGTGCTGCAGTAATGCCAAGTATGAGCGATAGAGGTACAGCGATCACAGCCGCCATCACCGCCAAAAATAGCGTGTTTTTTAATCGTGGTACTACTAGATCAACCACTCGCCGTGAACGATCGACTCCCGAGGCGGCACGACCTGAAAAGGATGTACCTAAATCGCCTTTCGCGACGGCACCGATCCAATCGAAATAACGTTGGTAAGCGGGTTTGTCTAGGCCCAGTTCTTTACGAAATGCGGCGACTGTCTCTTCGGTTGCAGCCTGACCCAATACGGATTCACCAAAATCGCCTGGTAGCATTTCAACCGAGCTAAAAATGATGATGGATACAAAAAATAAGGTGAGTAAGCCAAGCCCTAAGCGCTTCAATACGGTAGAAATGATTGGATGCACAGAGAACGGTTACACGTGGCTTTAGATCGCCCAAGCATAACACCAGATCAAATCGTTGTAAAAGCGCTGATTATTATGCGCCATTGCTTGGCTATCAGCGACAGAAAACTTGACAAATAGGGGTGCTATTAGTTATACGCCATTTAATAAACCATCACCACTATCGACAAAAGCATGCGCCACTCGCCAAATAGTCACTATGCCAGCACTTATAACGATGACGGGTTTTTATCGCCGGTAAAACTGTTAGAAGCGGAGGACGCGCGCGCGCATCGGTTGCGCATGGAAACTGCCGAAAAAAGTTTGGGTAGCATGCACTACAAATCGAAGATCCATACGCTACTCACATCACCGTATGAATTAGCCACGCTACCTGCAGCGCTTGATGTTGTTGAGACATTAATTGGCCCAGACATTTTACTTTACAACGCTACCTACATTATTAAAGAGCCCAACACGGCTTCACATGTCAGTTGGCATCAGGATCTCACCTACTGGGGCTTAAGCGATGACGATCAGGTATCAATGTGGTTAGCGCTATCACCCGCTACGCTGGATAGTGGCTGCATGCAGATGTTGCCGGGCTCTCATACCACCGGCGTCATGCCACATGAAGCCACCGACGATGACAACAATGTGTTGCTGCAAGGCCAAACAGTAAAAGGGATAGACACCAGCCAAGCCGTAGCCTGCACGCTTCAACCTGGAGAAGCATCATTTCATCATGGGTGGACGCTGCACGCATCAATGCCTAATAACAGCAATGATCGCCGCATTGGTTTGAACGTGCAGTATCTGGCAACGCACATTAAACAAACTAAACACGACTTAGACACAGCCATCCTGGTTAGAGGGGCCGATAAGTACAACCACTTCAAGCGAGATATCCCAGCTACTACTGATTTAGACCCTAGCGCTATTAAGAAACAGGAAGAGCTCGAAGCGCATTACATATCGATTGCCGGCAAGCGAAACTAGTTAACTACCCCAGCGCGATATCTTATCGTCATAGGTTTTGTTGAACACAAGCTCATCGTTTTCATAAGCCTCAACTGTGGCCCATAAATAGTAGTGAGTAGCATCGCAATGCATTCGGCCCGATACCGATGTACGCCAGCGCCACTCATCACGTCCACCCGTTTGCTCCCAATGAATATCAGCAACAGCACTAAGCGGATCATCAGGGTGTATTCGATAGGTTTCGGTTTTGTGATCGCCGGAAATTAGGCCATGATGCTTATCTCGTTGTTCACCAAAATCGATATCGACATGAGTAGTCACGACCCCTGTTTTAGGGTCCACGCTGGTTTTACGCTCCGTGAACCCTTCACGCAAGTGGTCAATCTGCCAAGCGAGTGAGCCTTCTGCTGATTGAAACTCCCATTCATCACCAGCTGCTGTTGGCCGTTCCGGTAACGTCAGAAAACCCTCATTTATACTCAGCGTACCGTGCTCAGCTACCGGCCATAAAAACGGCCAATAACTATTCGAGATGGCAATTCGCAGTTTGCTGCCCGCCGGTACTCGGTAGGCAATTTGATCCAGCACTACCTCACATTGGATTTGTTCACCAGGCGTTAATTGCTGGGGGTTCTCAAACGACTGATGGCTACACAAGTTTAAAAAACCAGAGGTGATATGTGCTGAACTGCCGTCAGCTCTAACATCACACAAGCGTACTGCCACTTGTGAAGCTGCAGTGTCGGGAGTCAGGTTTAATCGAATAGTTGGTGCGCCAACTATATCTATCGCGTCACTCAGAACAATAGAATCAAAACACACTGACAACGCATCATCATCAGATTGTTCATCAGGTAACTCTGGGCCAAAGGCAAAAGGAAAGTAATCGCCGGTGGCTGCACCACAATGCTGTGGCGAGTTAACTAGCAAAGGTTTATCGAATAATGCAACGTTGCCAAATCGATTCAGTGTATTCACACCAAGCGCCCACTGAGTTTTTTTAATGGACTCCGACGGGAGCTGCTCCTCTTTAATCCAACGCCCCGGCCTTTCAGGCAACCAACGTTCTGGCTTTACGCTATCCATAACCCAAGCACGATAAGCCGGATCATTTTCAGCATCGTTTGCTTTATCTTTAAGCCACCTGTCCCACCAGCGTAAACACTCCTGTAAAAAACCGATTGCTGGTTGTGGCCCTGCATAATGCGGGTACTTATGGATCCACGGGCCAACGATTCCTTTAACAGGCGAGCTTAAATTATTGACCAAATGTGCAATCGTATTACGATAACCATCATGCCAACCACCCACTGACAACACCGCAGCAGAGATAGCCGAGTAGTTTTCGCATACACTACCGTGCTTCCAGTAATCGCTGCGAGTTTGTTCTCTTAGCCAAGTTGAGATAGAGAATGGTTGATGCTCTAAACGCTCTAGCCAAGTATTCTTCCATCCCTCACCCACCAATAAAGGATCGGGCGGGCGTGAGCTGTAGGACAGCATATTGCACGCCCATGCAAAATTCGTATTGAGTAAACAACCACCTTTATAATGAATGTCATCGGCATACCGATCTACTGAAGAACACACTGTGACAATCGCTTTTAATGGCTCTGGCTGTAAGGCGGCAAGCTGCAGACTATTAAACCCACCCCACGATATGCCCATCATTCCTACCTTGCCATTACACCAAGGTTGAGCCGCAGCCCATTCAACGACTTGCCTCGCATCATCCAATTCTTGCTCTGTGTATTCATCGCTCATCAAACCTTCTGACTCACCATTACCACGCATATCTACGCGAATACAGGCATAACCATGACCAGCGAAATACGGATGCGTTATCTCATCCCGCGCAATAGTGCCATCGCGTTTACGATACGGCAGGTGTTCAACAATAGCGGGGACAGGTGTATCGCTAGCACTATCAGGCATCCATACTCTGGCCGACAACACCACGCCATCCGCCATCGTGATAAGCCAATGCGGTGTTTCAGTTACCGAGTGTTCGAATTGGGTAATAGTTTTCATCAGCATCCCTAGGTGATTGAGACGATGCTGACACAGCAAAAAGGAATTGTCATCCCCGCACTAGCTTGTCATCCCCGCGAAGGCGGGGATCCATACTCCGATCTGGCATGGATCCCCGCCTACGCGGGGATGACAGTGCGAAGATGACAAGCCTGCGCGAGGATGACAATAAACCTGTACGATAAAACCTCCTACCAAACACTCGAGGCGCCAAGGATGGCATTTCAACCAACGGTTTATCTACTAGCTAGCAAGAAAAATGGCACGCTCTACATTGGCGTAACAAGCGACCCTATAAAGCGAATCTGGCAACACAAGAACAAAGTAGCCGATGGGTTTACTCAAGAATACGATGTTCATAGGCTTGTTTACTACGAACTATTTGATGACATTGAAGAAGCAATATTGCGAGAGAAGCGGTTGAAGAAGTGGAATCGTGCTTGGAAGATAAAATTGATTGAGAAGAGTAATCCTGAGTGGGAGGATCTTTGGGGGCGGATTATTTAGTGACTTGTCTTCCTCGCGTATGTGGTCATCCTCGCGAAGGCGGGCTAGGTGCCCTCCGGGGTAGATCCATCTACAATTACAGGTGGATTCCCGCCTTCGCGGGAATGACTCACCTAAGCGGGAATGACTCTATTCAGCAACAAACAAATCAACCAACTGCCGGGTCATGGCGTCGGCTAGTTGGGATACGTCGTGGATAGTAGCGGCGCGAGCGTAGTATTGCCCTACTTCATGACCAATACCGATAGCCAC
>CALJAA010000063.1 GCA_938028465.1 uncultured Granulosicoccaceae bacterium
AACCAACTTCGTGATGGATGGACGGCCAATATCTGAGGTGTCGCCTTCGATTGCTTTAAGCGCAGAACCTGTGATGATTGGCGTGTCGTCGCCTGGGAAATCGTAGCTGTCTAGCAACTCACGTACTTCCATTTCTACCAATTCAAGTAGCTCGGCATCATCAACCATGTCCGCTTTATTTAAGTACACAACGATGTATGGAACACCAACCTGACGCGCAAGCAAGATGTGCTCACGAGTTTGTGGCATTGGGCCATCTGCTGCTGAACACACGAGTATCGCGCCATCCATCTGAGCGGCACCTGTGATCATGTTTTTAACGTAATCCGCGTGACCCGGGCAATCTACGTGTGCGTAGTGACGGTTCTCACTCTCGTACTCTACGTGAGCTGTCGCGATGGTGATACCACGTGCTTTTTCTTCTGGAGCATTGTCGATCTGGTCGTAGGCTTTTGCCTCACCACCCATCGCTTCTGCTTGGCAGATTGTCAACGCCGCTGTTAGCGTCGTTTTACCATGGTCAACGTGGCCTATCGTGCCAACGTTTACATGGGGTTTGTTTCGTTCGAATTTTTCCTTAGACACCTTCGGCCCTCATAATTTCACGGTGGTGCACAAAGAGCACCCAATCGGTCGCGTATCATACAATAAGAACCGCTGTAAATGCGGCTTTTACTTATAAATTAAGTACCTTTTCGCTCACAGCGTTGCTAGGGATCTCATATCGGTCGAATTCCATCGAATATACCGCCCTTCCCTGTGTCGCAGAGCGCAACGCATTGGAGTACCCAAACATCTCCGCCAAGGGCACGTCAGCCTTAATAACCTTGGCACCTAGCTGGTCATCCATACCCTGAACCACGCCACGACGGCGGTTGAGATCGCCCATGACCTCACCCATGTAATCCTCTGGTGTGACCACCTCTACCCGCATGACAGGCTCTAACAGCGCAGGGTCAGCCGTTTGCGCACCAGAGCGAAATCCCATGGAACCCGCGATTTTGAACGCCATCTCATTTGAGTCGACCTCATGATAGGAGCCGTCATAGAGCGTCACTTTGACGTCCATCATCGGATAACCGCCTAACACACCATTACCTAGTTGCTCTTTCACGCCTTTTTCGACTGCCGGGATAAACTCAGCTGGAATAGTGGCGTCGGCAATCTCGTTAACAAACTCAAAACCCGTACCGCGATCAAGTGGCTCAAGGCGCAACCAAACATGACCATATTGTGCGGTACCACCCGTTTGGCTATCACGCACAAACTTGCCTTCGGCCTCAACCGTGGCACGGATGGTTTCCCGGTAAGAAACCTGTGGCTTACCCACATTGGCCACGACCGAAAATTCACGCTTCATGCGATCAACGATGATATCCAGATGTAACTCACCCATCCCGCTGATGATCGTTTGGCCAGAGTCATCATCGGTACTGACCCTAAAAGACGGATCCTCTTTCGAGAGCCTATCTAAGGCTGTAGCCATTTTTTCTTGATCAGAGAGCGTTTTGGGTTCAACAGCTACCGACACAACCGGCTCTGGAAATTCCATGCGCTCCAATGTGATCGCAGCCTTTTGATCACATAGCGTCTCACCGGTGGTGACTTCTTTCAGCCCTACGGCGGCTGCGATATCGCCAGCCCTAACTTCTTTTATCTCTTGACGATTGTTGGCGTGCATTTGTAGCAAGCGGCCAATGCGTTCTTTTTTACCCTTGATCGGGTTGAACACCATATCACCCGTTTTCATAACACCGGAATACACGCGGATAAACGCAAGCGAGCCAACGTGAGAATCGTTGGCGATTTTAAAAACCAAAGCTGCAAATGGTTCATCATCTTTAGCGGCGCGTTCACCTTCTTTATCGCCATGCTCTAAACCAACAACGGGCTTAATATCATCAGGTGCTGGCAGATAATCTACGATGCTATCGAGTAGCGATTGCACGCCTTTGTTTTTGAATGCAGAACCACACAGCGCCGGCACGATCTCGCCTGCCAATGTGCGTGCTCGTAAACCTTCTCGAATCTGAGTATCGTTAAGCTCACCACTTTCTAAATACTCATCCATGAGATGCTCGGATGACTCAGCCGCAGCCTCCACCATTTGCTCACGAAGCTTTGCAGCGTTATCGCTTAGCTCTGCAGGAATATCGCGCGCATCAAAGGTTAAGCCCTTATCAGCTTCTGACCAGTAAATTGCTTTCATGCTGATGAGATCAACCACGCCTTCGAAATCTTCTTCAGCGCCAATGGGAATTTGAATGGGCACCGGGTTGGCACCAAGGCGTTCGCGAATTTGTTCAATCACGCGCTCGAAGTCTGCGCCAATGCGATCCATCTTATTAACAAACACCAGGCGTGGCACATCGTATTTGTTCGCTTGTCGCCACACGGTTTCGGACTGGGGCTCTACTCCACCTACTGCATCAAACACAGCTACCGCGCCATCGAGCACGCGCAGTGAACGTTCCACTTCAATCGTGAAATCAACATGCCCAGGCGTATCGATAATATTGATGCGATGCTCTTGACGTGTGCCATCCATGCCTTTCCAAAAGCAGGTAGTAGCAGCGGAGGTAATCGTTATCCCGCGCTCTTGCTCTTGCGCCATCCAATCCATCGTGGCGGCACCATCGTGCACTTCACCAATTTTGTGCGACACGCCTGTGTAATACAGAATGCGCTCAGTTGTGGTGGTTTTGCCCGCATCAATATGGGCCATGATACCGACGTTTCGGTATCGAGATAAAGGTGTGGTACGAGCCACTGGGATGTCCCTGGTTTAAACGGCGTGAGTTGATCTGAAAAACAAAAAAGACCGCTGTTTGGCGGCCTGTACTTGAGGTCAAATTTTAGACAGAGTAAGGCTTTAAGTCAACCAACCTCCGGTCATCCTCGCGTAGGCGGTGGTCCGACATTCGGGATCCATGTTTGAGCACTGTTTAAAAGCCACGCATCCGGCATTCATCCCGCCAAGGCACTCACTCACCTGCCCTCACCGAAACAGCTCCGCTAATGAGGGACGCATAAACCCATCCATGGGGCTTCTCTACAGCATCCTTGTCTTCGAGTCCTTCATTAGCGGAGCTGCTTCGGATCGGCCAGTCGAGTGAGTGCCTTGGCGAGATGAATACCTACTTTCTTAATCGCCTTGGCGGACGTAATTGCCCTAGCGGGTATGACAACGTTACCCGCGCCCAATATAAGGCATGGTGGTGGCCATAATCGTCATAAACTGAACGTTAGCGGATAGTGGCAACGCTCCCATGTTTACAACAGCCTCACCTACATGCTTTACATCCATGATCGCCTCAGATTTTGTACTGCCATCGGCTTGAACGATACCGGCGCTCATCGCTTCGGTCATCACCGAAGATGCGTTACCGATATCGATTTGCCCGCAGGCAATATTGAAGGGTCTGCCGTCCAATGATAGACATCGTGTTAGACCGGTTATCGCGTGTTTGGATACTGCGTACGGCACAGATCCAGGGCGTGGGATGTGTGCGGAGATTGAGCCGTTATTTATGATGCGGCCGCCTTGTGGATCCTGATGGCGCATCATGGTGAACGCGCCACGGGCGATCATAAATGCGCCGTGCAGGTTTACGTCAACTACGGTTTTCCATTGATCAACGGTTAGCTCGTCAATGGTCATCGGGGGCACATTGGTGCCGGCATTGTTGAAAACTAAATCCAGGTGGCCGTGTTGATCTTTTATGGTTTTGAATAAAGCATCAACTGACGCTGTATCCGTTACATCGGTCACGATGCTACTCATCGATGCAGCTGCTGGACTGATTTGGATGGTTTCTTCTAGCGTTGATGCGGTGCGGCCGCAAACAATGACGTGCCAATTAGCGACTGCCAATGCGTGGGCTGTTTCTCTTCCGATACCGCTGCCACCGCCGGTGACTAGTGCGATTTTAGACATTGTTTAATCTCCTGTCGTCCTCGCGTAGGCGGGGACCTAAGCAAATTGTGGTCTGTCCTCAAACAAAAAACGCCGGACAAGCCAGCGTTTTTTACATCGATTCTCGCTAGGCGAGTGGCGTACTGACTACCAGCGGTAGTGAGAGAACGCTTTGTTAGCTTCTGCCATACGGTGAACGTCATCGCGCTTTTTAACTGCAGCGCCACGCTTTTCAGCCGCATCTGCTAGTTCGCCAGCAAGCTTAAGCATCATTGATTTTTCACCACGCTTACGAGCAGCATCAATGATCCAACGCATTGCCAAGGCACTACGACGAACAGAACGTACTTCTACCGGCACTTGATAAGTTGCACCACCCACTCGGCGTGATTTAACTTCGACTGCCGGAGCGACGTTTTCAAGAGCAGTTTCTAGAATTTCTAGTGGCTCAGGTGAGCCCTTCTCTTTGATCACATCCAATGCGCCGTAGATAACTCTTTCGGCTACGGCTTTTTTTCCGTCGAGCATTAGGATGTTGATGAATTTAGCTAGACGAGTGCTACCGTACTTAGGGTCAGGTAGGATTTCGCGTTTGGGTGCTTCGTTTCTGCGTGACATTTTTTGCGATTATTCCTATTAGGCCTTCGGCTTCTTGGCGCCGTACTTCGAACGGCCTTGGCGACGTGACTCAACACCTTGAGTATCAAGACTACCGCGCACTGTGTGGTAACGAACACCCGGGAGATCTTTAACACGACCGCCACGGATTAGAACAACTGAGTGCTCTTGAAGGTTGTGGCCTTCACCACCGATATACGAGGTAACCTCGAAACCGTTAGTGAGACGCACACGAGCCACCTTACGCATAGCCGAATTCGGCTTTTTAGGCGTAGTGGTGTAAACACGGGTACAAACGCCGCGGCGTTGTGGGCAAGCCTGAAGCGCTGGCACGTTGGATTTCTCCGCCTTACGCTTACGAGGTTTGCGAACCAATTGGTTGATTGTCGCCATTACTAACCATCTGTTTTGCCTGTCAGCAACGGCTGACAATGCAGTATTAAATTCGAATTTGACAGAATCGGTGATATTTGCCGTTCTGCAATCAGTACAGGCCGCATGATAACGGCCTGTTCGAGCTGCGAGATTATAGGAATATTGAGCCTTTGCGTCAAGCAAGTCGGAAAGATAGTTGCCACTTATCGGCCGGTGTCTCGTCTCTGGACCTATTTTGACAGGATTTACGCACTTATTAAGGACTTAATGGCGATAATCCCCGGTGTGATTGGCACAAATCAGCATACCAATGGCCACTGCGCTTCACGGTGCGCTGTTGAGTACTGTAATCCACATGGACTAATCCAAATCGCTGCGAATACCCCTCTGCCCATTCAAAATTATCCATCAGGCTCCAAGCAAAGTACCCCTTCACGTCGATACCCTCACTGATTGCGGCAGCCACCGCCTTGATATGCTGCTCAAGGTATTCCTGCCTGGGCAGATCATCGACACCACCCTCCACTAGCTCATGATTATAAGCAGCCCCGTTTTCAGTGATGTAGCACGGCGGGAGTGAGTAGTCTGCATAGAGTCTCTTTAGTAGTTCCGTTAAGCAATCAGCCTTAACCTCCCAACCGATATCAGTTCGGGTAACATCATCGCGCTGAACTTCAGCTGTCGCCGGGTAAAGCTCATCAGCGGAGGCGGCATCAGTCACCCAAGTAGGTGTGTAGTAATTTAAGCCCCAAAAATCTAACGGTTGCGCGATGGTGGGTAAATCATCCATGAACGTCTTAGGCAACAATGGTGCTAATGCTTTAACTGCCTGCTCCGGGTATCGGCCATGAAACAGTGGTTCGAAAAATAGCCCATTATGAAAATCATGGTGACGTACTGCCGCACCGTTAGTCTGGGCACCTATGGGGTACACCGCTTGGGCGTTTAATACTATGCCTAGCGGCAGGTCAGACTTACTTGCACGCATTGCCTGTATCGCTAAACCATGCGCTATATGTTGCCCATGGATCACGGATAAAGTTTTGGGTAAGTCTTTAAGGCCTGGTGCGTGCACGCCAAACAAATAACTCAGTATCGAAGAACACCAAGGCTCATTAAATGTGACAACCGTATGTAATCGATCACCAAAGTGATCAGCAATGAACTTTGCGTAGTTGGCAAATGCCAATGCCGTTTCTTTTGATTCCCAGCCACCATTGTCATACAGGTATTGCGGTAAGTCCCAGTGATACAAGGTCGCGAATGGTTGTAAGTTACGCTCAAGGCAACCATCGATAAGACGATCATAAAAATCTAGGCCTGCTTGATTCACTTGCCCGCCAGCTGTTGGAAACAATCGCGACCAAGAAAACGAAAAACGATAAGCCCCAACATTCAACTGCTGGATAAGATCAAGGTCGCTACTGACCCTGTGGTAGTGATCACAAGCCACATCACCAGTATCCCCGTTTAAAACCTTACCCGGCGTATGGGAAAAGGTATCCCATATTGACGCGGTCCGCCCGTCTTCCGAGGCAGCGCCCTCAATTTGATAAGCAGCAGTAGCCACACCGAAGACAAAGTTATCGGGTAGTTGAATCTGATTGCTACTTTCGTTTGCGGTCATTGTGTTAAGGAGCCTATATTACGGGAAGATCATACACCTACCAGTTGGCGTATAGTTTAAAGTTCAGGATACACAGAGCCGAACACGGCAAAATGACACCGGAAAAACGATACGGGCTAAAACCGATGGGCATCATTCTGCATTAGACAACACTCAATAAATCCTAGTCTGCCTGTTATTCATCATTCGAAATAGTATTCGCATGTTGAACCAACTTAGCGCTGGCATATCTAGAATAGCTAGTTTAACGATATGCCTCGATACATTAACCCACTACTAAAGCTGATTCAAAACACTATGACTGATACTGAATACACTCCACCCAAAGTTTGGAAATGGGAAGAAGGCAACGGCGGCGAATTTGCTTCGATCAATCGCCCTATTTCCGGTTCTACACATGAAAAAGAACTCCCCATAGGCAAGCACCCATTTCAGCTGTACTCCCTTGCTACACCTAATGGTGTAAAGGTTACTGTATTGTTGGAAGAACTATTGGCTGCTGGCCATTCCGGTGCAGAATACGATGCATGGCTTATCCGCATCCACGAAGGCGATCAGTTTGGTAGCGATTTTGTCAGCATCAATCCTAACTCTAAAATCCCGGCGTTGATGGATCACTCGCAAACACCTCCTCTGCGAATGTTTGAAAGCGGATCAATCTTGTTGCAACTGGCTGAACGATTTAACGCGTTTATCCCAAGCGATCCTGCTGCGCGAGCCCAATGCTTGAACTGGTTGTTTTGGCAAATGGGTAGTGCACCTTATCTGGGTGGAGGCTTCGGCCATTTTTATTCTTACGCACCCGTTAGATACGAGTACCCGATTGATCGCTTCACGATGGAAGTCAAACGTCAACTTGATGTACTTGATAAACACTTAGCTGAAAACACCTACCTCACGGGTGACGAGTACACCATTGCCGATATCGCAAACTGGTCATGGTATGGGCAGCTCGCTTTAGGCCGCTTATACAACGCAGCAGAATTTTTACAGATTGAGGACTACAAGCACTTGCAGCGTTGGTCAAAACTCATCGATGAGCGTGATGCTGTTCAGCGTGGCCGTAAGGTGAATCGCGCATTCGGTGATTTGGACACTCAACTACATGAACGTCATGACGCCAGTGATTTCGATACTAAGACGCAGGATAAGATTGAAGGGGCTAGTTAATTTGTCATCCTATTGTCATTCCCGCGAGCCTTGTCATTCCCGCGCAGGCGGGAATGACGACACTAAGCGGATGACAGCCCTACGCGGATGAAAACGCATTCTAGTTAGCGTCGCGTCGCACAGCACACAACCACGTTTCAGAACTACGCCGCTTACCTTTCGCTACAAATTAAACAAAATCAGTAAACGCCCTACTTTTTAGGAGCCAGCGCTGTCACCTGAACCAACAGTCACGTTGTTTGTCGAATTAAATAGCAGATCTTCATCTGCATCTGCCGTATCCAAATTCCCTTGGCATGTATAGGCCACTGTGTAATCGCCAGGCGAAAGATAATCCACTTGATAGGAAAATGACGTGCCATCCTCGTTAGCTACAAACGAGGCCGTTGTTACGGGGTTGTCGTTTGCCCCTCCAATATCATCAGGCACTACACCTTCCTGGCCATCATAAACATAAGCCATCGGAGAAGCGCAATCCTCAGGCATGTCAGTTACTTCCCATGTGCCTGTCAGTCTCTGCGCAGCGGTGTCTAGAAGTTGTATCATTCTAAGTGTCGGACGCAACTTATAACCATTGCCTGTTCGATTAACCGATTTTCGTAAATCGAAATCAATCATAAACCGGTTGTCACCGTTGACGGTGGCGGTAAACCCTTTATTAATTTTTAGGCCCGACTGTGCGCCACTGGGTATAGATAAAGGGTGTTCAGTACCGTCCAGTAGTACGATATAACCCGGATCAGATTCATCAATTGCTAATCGAACCCAAGGATACCTGCCAGGCTCTACTGCTATATCGTCAAGTAGCTGCACTGATTCGCCACCAGTCAATGCTAATAAATTTAGCGGACGTGAAACAGGCTCATCGCATCCAAGGGTTGCCTCCATCTGCATAGAATCTTCTTCAGCAACATCAGCATCGCCGGTTGCATCAGCTTCACTTTCTACAGCGGTTTCGACTGCGGCAACCGTTTCCGGCTCGACCGTAGTATCACTATTTGTTTCGGCGCCAACCTCAGCATCAGTTGGCGTTTTACCGTCATCGCAATATTGATAAATAATATCTTCACCGTTGGGACTATGTAAATGCACGCCCTGTATATTTACAACAACTTGACTCGCTCCATCTACTGGGGCGTCACTTAAACCAAGCGATAGCGTAGTTGTGCCAGAATCAGTGCCACTACTACAAGAGGCGATCAAGAAAGTGGCTACTAGCGTGTTTAGCTTGAAAAAGGTGTGAGATTTCATAAGCAGAGTCCTAACAATGTCTTTCTCATAGCGACCATTGATCGCTAAAAAAAAGTGAATTAACACGCAAAATGACTCGAACCTGCGCCTCCACACACATACCTTGCTAACTTGTTAGCTTGATTGAATGACTCCATCGCCTGTCACGGTACTTGTTCTTGTTGCCGAATGACAAAAAAAGTTCGCTCAGAATGCCACTGAGGGAATGGCTGAAAAATTATACATAGCTCATGCGCAACGATGGTAGCTTGAAACCCAACGGGCGTTAAAAGCGGGAAAAGGATCGATCAACCCCTCCCGCTCGTAAGCTTATTACTACGGATTATCTACCGCGTATGTAGTCACATCGACAGCATTTGATACCGCTTGACTACTTGCCGCATCAGTTGCGATAACAGACATCTGATATTGAGTACCAGCTGTTAGCCCTTCGATAAAGTGACTTCGGCCATCAGTTACCTTAACCAATTCGCCGTTTTGATAGACGGAAAACGAATAACTGCTACCTGCATCCAGTTGATCATTATTCCAAAACAACTCGATTGCACTCTGTGAGTATGCCTTGGCAGTGAGGTTCAAACTTATATCCCCAGTGTTTCCACTACCGTCATTGAGTACTTGGTTTGCCGAGCCTCCCAAGGTACTTGTGCTCACGCCCTGCTCCCAGACAACGTCGCCCGCAGCATTAATAGCGGTGATCGTATAGTTGTAACGAGTGCCTGCAGCTAAACCATCATCGAAGTAGCTACGCCCATCCAGAATGATTTGCAGTTGGCCGTTACGTTGAACTTCAAAACTCAATCCGGCAATACCGCCATCATTCCAGAATAGCTCCAACGCAGAATCTGAATAAACTTGCGCGGTAACTTTTGGCCCATCAGAAGCCGTCACTGATTCAGCAACACTAACCGTGGCAGATCGGCCCCACGTTTCCCAAGAACCTTCACCTGTTGCAACGAGATAGTAAGTACCCGCTGATGGTGCTTGCCATGATGTGGTGGACGCAGGTAACGACTCCAACCATTCACCCGTACCACGGTGCACGTTAATCACAATCGCATTGGCTGTCGGCCAGCTAAGCGTGTTGTTAGACACCGAAACTGCAGGTGCAGCAATTGATACAGGGTCGGAACTAATGACTGGCTCAACAACAGGTTCTGCAACCGGCTCAGCAACCACAACAGGCTCTACGACTACTGGCTCAGGCTTAGCAACCACTACCACAGGTTCAGGCTTAGCAACCACAATCGGTTCTGGGTTTCTGCTTGGTGCGCTTGTACTAGCACCCGTGCCTGAATTAGGCAGCGAATCAAACTTAGACGCAGAAAAGGAAACGCTGTCGTAACGATACAGCGCTATTTTGTCAATTGCGTGGCCACTTGATCGTCCTGAAATTTGAACGGTGTGAACACCTGCTGAAAAGTATTGGCGAACCGACTTACCCACTCTATCAACCGTGGCAGATTGCCATACCCACTTATCGCGAGTGTTCATAAATACTTTGGTCCAACCGCTCAGTGCCTGCTCACCCCTAACATTTTTACCGGTTGGGAAACGAACCCAGCTGTCGTTATGCTCAGTGCGTGAAGTGCCTTTACCAATACGTGAGCGCCAACGCATTTGATAGTTACCCGCTTTCGCGATTCGGAAAGTGTAGGTAATCGCCCCGCGACCAGCAGAACCTTTACTAAAAGCATCTGTACCGGTCCAAATGTAATAACCACTGCCCGAGTAACCGCTCAGCGAGCGTTGTAATTTCCAGCCACCTTTAGGAGCTGATGACTCTACTTCCATCATGACGACGCCATTTTTCTCAGCAAAGGTTGCGGCATAGGATGGGGATAAAGAAAGTGCGCAAAAAACAACCACGCAGGACATAAACACTTTATTCAACGACATTGAAACTGACTCGGGTTAACGTTGGTAGGGATGGGCCAAAAAACAGCACCCACCGAAGCGCCAAAATAATAGCGCTTAATGCGCCCAAATCGCAAACGCATTTTAAAGGTTAAACTCCCAACTTGCCTCTTCCTCATGTTTGGCTGTTCAATATTCACTCAATCAAATACCTTGCTGTTTGATTATTGAACAAATAGTTACAAATCCTGCCATTCACTACTTGCACCTGGTCGATCAGTAGAGGAGTGTAAGCGAGCCTCTGGTGCCGACTAATGAAGATTCTGTGGGGTTGAGTGTTTCGCGAGGGTTAGCTTGGATTCCCGCCTACGCGGGAATGACAGGCTATGCGAGTATGAAGAGAAACTGCAGGCGAAAAAAAACCCGCCGGAGCGGGTTTTAATTCTTTCGATAACGCTAATGATTACTCACTGGCAGGTGCATCACCTTCAGGAGTAGCTGGTGCAGCAGGCGCTGCTTCTACATTGTTTCCGGTATCAAATGTAGCCGGGTCAATCATTGGAGTTGAATCATCAAGTAGGTTAGGAATAGCACCCTCTGCTAAACCGCCAGCCAATATGCTGTCCTGCTCAATAACCTGCTCAAACGCATCGGCGATATCAAGCTTAGCTTTTTCTTTGCGACGTTCGTTATGGAACGCAAGGCCCGTACCTGCAGGCACTAAGCGACCAACGATGACGTTCTCTTTCAAGCCACGTAGGTCGTCTCGTGCGCCACGAACTGCTGCGTCAGTAAGAACACGCGTGGTCTCCTGGAACGATGCTGCCGAGATAAACGATTCAGTAACAAGTGATGCCTTAGTGATACCCAGTAGTAAGTTATCAAAAGTAGCAAGATTCGCTTTTTTGTTTTCTTCAAGCAGAGCGTCGTTGATAGCTTTAACTTTAAGGTAATCAACTTGCTCACCACGCAGTAAACGAGTGTCCCCTGGAGCCGAGATTTCAACTTTCCGCAACATCTGACGAACGATTACTTCGATGTGCTTATCGTTGATACCAACACCCTGTAGGCGGTAAACGTCTTGAATCTCTTTAACTAGGTAACCAGCCAACGTTTCAACACCACGCAAACGCAAGATATCTTGTGGGTTAGGTTCGCCGTCAGCGATCATCTCGCCCTTAACAACGGTTTCACCTTCGAACACATTGATGTGACGCCACTTAGGAATCAGCTCTTCGTAGTGCTCGTTTTTAGGCCCAGTAATAACTAAACGCTGCTTACCTTTTGTCTCTTTACCGAAACTCACCGTACCACTGGTTTCAGCAAGGATTGCGGGCTCTTTTGGCTTACGTGCTTCAAACAAATCAGCAACACGAGGCAGACCACCTGTGATGTCACGAGTCTTAGATGAAGCTTGCGGTATACGAGCAACAACGTCACCAACCTGTACTTCTGCACCATCTTGCAAATTGATGATCGCGCCAGGAGGCAAGAAGTAGTTTGCCGGTATGACAGTGCCTGCATAGCAAACCTCTTCACCGTCTTTATCTACTAGCTTAACTAATGGACGTAGATCCTTACTAGAACCACCACGTTGCTTGTGGTCAGTAATAACGATATCGGTTAGACCAGTGATGTCATCAGTTTCAGCTTTGATTGTTACACCGTCAACGAAGTCGGCAAACTTGGCAAAACCGCCCACTTCAGTAATAACTGGGTGGGTATGCGGATCCCATGTAGCCAACACTTGGCCAGCTTCAATCGCTCCACCGTCTTTAACGGTGATAACTGAACCATAAGGAATCTTGTAGCGTTCCTTCTCACGGCCATGCTCATCCAGAACAACCAATTCGGCCGATCGAGATACCGCTAGCACCTTGCCATCTTTATTGGTTAGGCTCTTAACGGTTTCGTATCGAACACTACCTTTCGATTTTGATTCAACGCTACTTGCAGCAGCAGAACGACTCGCAGCACCACCAATGTGGAAGGTACGCATCGTAAGCTGTGTGCCCGGCTCACCGATTGATTGAGCAGCCATGACACCTACCGCTTCACCGATGTTGATGACGTGGCCTCGAGCCAAGTCACGGCCATAACAACTGGCGCATACACCGTAGTCGGCTTCACACGTAATCGCAGAGCGAACAAGTACTTCATCCACACTGTTTTCTTCCAGCATATCCACACCGGCTTCGTCTAGCAGTACGCCAGCTTCAACCAGCACTTCTTTCTTAGTGCCCGGCTTAATGATTGGCGTAGCCGTTGTACGACCCAATACTCGATTACGTAGAGGTTCAACAACGTCACCACCTTCGATGATCGGCTTCATGGTTAAGCCTTCAACCGTGCCGCAATCAGTGGATACAACCACCATGTCTTGCGCAACGTCTACCAAACGACGAGTTAGGTAACCCGAGTTTGCCGTTTTAAGTGCTGTATCGGCCAAGCCCTTACGAGCACCGTGAGTAGAGATAAAGTACTGAAGTACGTTTAGTCCTTCACGGAAGTTTGCCGTAATCGGTGTTTCGATGATTGAACCATCCGGCTTTGCCATCAAACCACGCATACCCGCAAGCTGTCGAATCTGCTGTGCAGAACCACGAGCACCCGAGTCAGCCATCATAAAGATTGAGTTAAATGACTCTTGATCTTCCGGATCACCCTTGGCATTGATGACTGACTCAGTACCGAGGTTAGTCATCATCGACTTACCAACTTTATCGTTGGCAGCCGTCCAGATATCAACCACTTTGTTATAGCGCTCACCGTGTGTAACCAGACCAGAAGAATATTGCTCTTCGATTTCACGTACTTCGGTTTCTGCAGCCCCAATGATGGTTTTCTTATCATCAGGTATAACCATGTCGCCTACACCGATCGATACACCAGCAAGGGTTGCATAACGAAACCCGAGATACATCAGTTGGTCAGCAAAAATAACACTCTCTTTTAGGCCAAGCTTGCGATAACAAACATTGATTAAGCGAGAGATGTTCTTTTTAGTTAGGTTGCAATCAACGTTTTCGAACTCCATACCCTTAGGCAAGATTTCAGAGGCGATCGCACGACCAATCGTCGTTTTAACACGGCGAGAAGTTGCTACCCATTCATCGTTTTCATCTTTAGTGTAATCAGTGATTCGCACTTCGACTCTTGCGTGCAAATCAGCATCGTTATTTTCGTATGCACGATGGCACTCTGAAATATCAGAAAACTGCATGCCCTCGCCTTTGGCGTTTACCTTTTCGCGCGTCATGTAGTACAAGCCCAGAACAATATCCTGAGAAGGTACAATAATGGGCTCGCCGTTGGCTGGAGACAATACGTTGTTGGTTGACATCATCAACGCACGCGCTTCAAGCTGTGCCTCGATTGATAGTGGTACGTGTACCGCCATCTGGTCACCGTCAAAGTCAGCGTTGAACGCAGCACAAACCAATGGGTGAAGCTGGATGGCTTTACCTTCGATTAGTACTGGCTCAAATGCTTGGATACCCAAACGGTGAAGAGTTGGTGCTCGGTTAAGCATCACTGGATGCTCACGGATAACCTCTTCCAAGATATCCCACACTTCAGCGCCTTCGCGCTCAACCATTTTCTTGGCAGCTTTAATCGTTGTAGCCATGCCGCGCATTTGCAGCTTACTGAAGATAAACGGCTTGAACAGCTCAAGCGCCATCTTCTTAGGCAAACCACACTGATGCAAACGTAGCGTCGGACCAACCACGATAACTGAACGACCAGAGTAATCAACACGCTTACCCAGTAGGTTTTGGCGGAAACGACCTTGCTTACCTTTGATCATGTCAGCAAGTGATTTAAGCGGACGCTTGTTAGAGCCCGTAATAGCTCGGCCACGACGACCGTTATCTAACAAGGCATCAACTGATTCTTGCAACATACGTTTTTCGTTACGCACAATGATGTCTGGAGCATTGAGCTCGAGCAGTCGGCGTAAACGGTTATTACGGTTGATAACACGACGGTATAGATCGTTAAGATCAGACGTAGCAAAACGGCCACCATCGAGTGGTACCAATGGACGTAAATCAGGCGGCAATACCGGCAAGATTGTCATCACCATCCACTCAGGACGGTTCATTGATGCGATAAATGATTCAACCAGCTTTAGGCGCTTGGTTAAACGTTTTAACTTGGTTTCAGATTTAGTTGCGTCAATCTCTTCACGCAGGTTTACCGCTTCTGAATCCATATCGATGTCTTTCAACAAATCATGAACCGCTTCGGCGCCCATACGCGCGTCAAACTCGTCACCGTGCTCTTCGACTGCTTCTAGGTATTGCTCATCTGATAACAACTGACCGGTTTCTAGAATGGTCATACCAGGATCGATTACCACATAGGCTTCGAAGTACAGGACGCGCTCGATTTCACGCAGCGTCATATCCAGTAGCAAACCAATGCGCGAAGGCAATGATTTTAGAAACCAGATATGTGCAACTGGGCTGGCTAGATCAATGTGGCCCATACGCTCACGACGTACTTTGGTTTGAGTTACCTCAACACCACATTTTTCGCACACAACACCACGGTGCTTTAAACGCTTATATTTTCCGCACAAGCATTCGTAATCTTTAACTGGGCCGAATATCTTTGAGCAGAACAAACCATCACGTTCTGGCTTAAAGGTTCGGTAGTTAATGGTTTCTGGCTTTTTAACCTCACCATAGGACCACGAACGAATAGTTTCGGGCGATGCCAACTTGATTCGGATGGCATCAAACTCTTCTGTTTGACCCTGCATTTTGTACAGGTTTAGTAGGTCTTTCATATTTCTCTCCCCTATGCCTTCCGATTAGTCTGCTTCAAGTTCGATATTGATACCGAGTGAGCGAATTTCCTTCAGTAGTACGTTGAAGGATTCCGGCATACCCGCATCCATACGGTGATCACCATCGACAATGTTCTTGTACATGGTGTTACGCCCTTTCACGTCGTCCGACTTGACGGTGAGCATTTCTCGCAACGTGTACGCTGCGCCATAGGCTTCAAGTGCCCATACTTCCATCTCACCGAATCGCTGGCCACCAAACTGGGCTTTACCGCCAAGTGGTTGCTGCGTAACAAGACTGTATGGACCAGTTGAACGTGCGTGCATCTTGTCATCAACCAAGTGGTTGAGTTTGAGCATGTGCATGTATCCGACTGACACCTCGCGTTCGAATTGTTCCCCTGTACGACCATCTGTTAATACTGATTGCCCAGTTTCAGATAGATCAGCCAACTTCAGCATTTGACGAATTTCGATTTCTGTCGCGCCATCAAACACCGGCGTAGCCATTGGCACACCACCGCAAAGGTTTTTAGCAAGCTCTAAAATTTCTGGATCAGATAAACCAGCGATGTCGACGTTCTCTTGTAGGCCGCCTTCGTGGTTGTATATCTTGTTCAAAAATTCTCGAATTTCCGCAACGGCTTTTTGAGCCCGCATCATCTTCTCGATTTTTTGACCCAACCCTTTTGCAGCTAAGCCTAAGTGCATCTCTAGCACCTGGCCTACGTTCATACGTGACGGTACACCCAGTGGGTTCAAGCACACATCAACTGGTGCACCATCTTCACCGTAAGGCATATCTTCAGTAGGTACGATCATTGAGATAACACCCTTGTTACCGTGACGTCCAGCCATCTTGTCACCCGGTTGCAATCGACGCTTAACAGCCAAGTAAACCTTAACCATCTTAAGCACGCCAGGCGCGAGATCATCACCGTTGGTGATCTTCTCTTTTTGCTCAAGAAAACGTTGCTCGAAGGCTTCGCGTTGATCGCTCATTTGCGCACTGGTTTTTTCCAGCTGCACATTTAAGGCTTCGTCTTTCATGCTGATCGTGAACCACTTTTCACGCTCAAGGCCGGCAAGGTATTCCTTCGTTACTTTGCTGCCATTAACAAATCCATCAGGGCCTTTGTCAGCTTCTTTATTAACAATCAGTTTTTCGATACGGGCATACATATCGCTTTCAACGATACGACGCTCGTCATCAATATCCTTTCGGACCTGATCCAGTTCTGCCTGCTCAATCTCAAGCGCACGCGCATCTTTATCAACACCGTCACGTGTAAACACGCGAACATCGATAACCGTACCGTTAGTGCTTGGCGGTACACGTAAGCTGGTGTCTTTAACATCAGACGCCTTCTCACCGAAGATTGCTCTTAATAGTTTCTCTTCTGGCGTTAGCTGAGTTTCACCTTTAGGCGTAACCTTGCCAACCAAAATATCATTTGGCTGTACTTCAGCACCCACATACACCACACCTGATTCATCAAGCTTTGACAACAAGCCTTCACTCACGTTTGGAATATCAGCGGTGATATCTTCAGGCCCAAGCTTTGTGTCTCGAGCAACACTGGTTAGCTCTTCAATGTGGATTGTCGTGAATCTGTCTTCTTGTACTACTCGCTCTGAGATTAGAATTGAATCCTCAAAGTTGTAGCCATTCCAAGGCATAAACGCGACGCGCATGTTTTGACCTAACGCAAGCTCACCCATATCGGTAGAAGGACCATCAGCCAATACATCACCACGTTCAATTTGATCACCAACATTCACCAACGGACGCTGGTTGATGCACGTGTTCTGATTTGAACGTGTGTACTTGGTGAGTGTGTAAATATCAACACCACCATCTTGTGCTTCTTTGTCGTGTACTCGAACAACCATACGAGCCGCATCAACTGAATCAACAATACCGCCACGCTTAGCAACCACTGCCGAACCTGAATCAACTGCCACTGTTCGCTCAATACCTGTACCCACAAGTGGCTTTTCAGCACGCAGTGTTGGTACCGCTTGGCGTTGCATGTTTGAACCCATGAGTGCGCGGTTAGCATCATCGTGCTCAAGGAAAGGTATTAGCGCTGCCGCAACAGATACGATCTGTTTAGGCGATACGTCCATATACTCAATCTTGTCAGGGGTCGCCATCGTGAATTCGTTGTGGTTACGTACCGACACGATATCTTTCACGAAGTTACCTTTATCATCTAACACAGCGTTTGCTTGCGCGATGATGTAGTTACCCTCTTCGATAGCTGATAGGTACTCTATCTGCTCAGTTGCACGACCTTTAGTCACCTTACGGTATGGCGTTTCGAGAAATCCAAAGTTATTGGTTCGCGCGTAAATTGCCAGTGAGTTAATCAAACCGATGTTCGGGCCTTCTGGCGTTTCGATCGGGCAAACTCGGCCGTAGTGAGTTGGGTGTACGTCGCGTACTTCAAAACCTGCACGTTCACGCGTTAAACCACCCGGGCCTAATGCTGAGATACGACGCTTGTGAGTCACCTCAGACAATGGATTGTTTTGATCCATAAACTGAGACAGCTGGCTTGACCCGAAAAATTCTTTAACGGCTGCAGCAACGGGTTTTGCGTTGATGATGTCTTGTGGCATCAAGCCTTCGCTTTCAACCATGCCTAAGCGTTCACGTACTGCTCGTTCTACTCGAACCAAGCCAACACGGAACACGTTTTCGGCCATCTCGCCAACACTTCGGATGCGACGATTACCAAGGTGATCGATATCATCAACAGTACCGTTACCGTTACGGATATCAATCAGCACCTTCAGTACATCAAGGATGTCTTCTTTATCAAGCGTGCCTGATCCTTCAGCATTATCACGCATCAATCGACGGTTGAACTTCATCCGCCCAACTGGTGATAGGTCGTAGCGATCTGGCTCGAAGAACAAGTTATTAAATAGGTTCTGCGCAGCTTCCTTAGTTGGCGGCTCACCCGGGCGCATCATGCGGTAGATCTCTACCTGCGCTTCTAACTGTGTGCGAGTTGGGTCGATACGCAATGTATTTGAGATATGCGGGCCACGATCCAAATCGTTTACGTACAACACTTCAAGCTTTTTAACACCGATCTCAACGATCTTCTCAACGTGCTCAGGTGTGAGCTCAGTGTTGGCTTCGATTAGAAGCTCGCCAGTTTCTTTATCAGGAATATCTTCAAATAAGATTTTGCCAACGAGATACTCAGGCGGCACTTCAATTTTAGTAATGCCCGCTGCTTCAAGTTGTTTAACATGACGCGCTGAAATACGACGACCAGTTTCAACAATGACTTTTTTGCCAGCCATGATATCGAACACAGCAGTTTCACCACGTAGGCGCTCAGGCACCAAAGCAAGTTCTACTTTCGTTTTTGTGATCGTAATTTTATGAGTATCAAAAAACGTACTCAAAATATCGTGCGTGTCATAACCCAAAGCACGCATAACGATGGTGGCTGGCAACTTACGACGACGATCGATACGCGCAAAGACGCAGTCCTTAGGATCGAATTCGAAATCAAGCCATGAACCACGGTAAGGAATAATACGCGCAGAGAATAAAAGCTTGCCTGATGAGTGAGTCTTGCCTCGATCGTGATCGAAGAACACACCAGGTGAACGGTGCAACTGAGACACGATTACACGCTCGGTACCGTTAATGATAAACGTACCATTGCCTGTCATAAGCGGCAATTCGCCCATGAAGACTTCTTGTTCTTTTATGTCTTTTACAACTTTGTTGCTAGCTGGGGCTGTCTTGTCATAAATGATCAATCGAGCTAATACGCGCAAAGGAGCAGCGTACGTTAAGCCACGGATTTTGCACTCACGTTCTTCGAACGCAGGCTTTCCTAAGCGATAGCTAACATAGTGAAGCTCAACGTTGCCAGAATAGCTAACGATGGGCATAACACTATTAAAAGCACCGTGCAGTCCAACCTCGGCACGATCTTCAGTAGGTTTATCTTCTTGTAAGAAGTTTCGGTACGAGTCTAGTTGCGTTTGCAACAGAAACGGCACTTCGAGGATCGGTGCGCGCTTACCAAAATCCTTACGAATTCGTTTTTTCTCAGTGAACGAAAAAGTCATCAACGTTCCTCACGTTCTCAATGCATGCCGGGCCAGCACGCGTTATATTTGTTTTTTATTGTCGCAACAACGACAACAGGCCGGCAGCCAAATGGCTACCAGCCCGTAACACCAATCAGCGATTAAGCTGGATTTGGTGCAACTGCATTTTTACAACTACAAGCACTAATCGACCTAGGTAATCAATATGCAGCAATAGATTACTTAAGCTCGACTGTCGCGCCTGCTTCTTCAAGAGTTTTCTTAAGCTCTTCAGCTTCTTCTTTACCAGCGCCTTCCTTGATAGGAGTCGGAGCTGCTTCAACCATGTCTTTCGCTTCTTTCAAGCCAAGGCCAGTCGCTGCACGTACTGCTTTGATAACGCCAACTTTGTTATCGCCAAAGCCTGCTAGCACTACGTCAAATTCTGACTGTTCTGCTGCTGCGCCGCCTGCATCGCCGCCAGCACCTGGTGCTGCTACTGCAACAGCTGCTGCTGCAGATACGCCGAACTTCTCTTCCATCGCTTCGATTAAGCCAACGATTTCCATTACAGACATGTTTGAAATGCTTTCTAGCATCTCGTCTTGTGAAACTGCCATTTACGTTCTCCAAAAAATTTTATGTTGCGCAGTGCACAGTGCACTGTATGCGCGAGTGAATTATTTAAGCTTCTTTTGATGCACGAACAGCGTCAACTGTACGTACAAACTTAGAAGGCACTTCGTTAAGTGTTTGAACAAACTTCGTTATTGGAGCCTGCATAACCGACATCAACATCGAGATACCTTCATCTCTCGTTGGTAGGTTAGCCAGTTTGCCAATATCCGCTGCATCGATCGTTTCACCGCCAACTGCGCCAAGAGTGATCTTTAATTGATCATTCTCTTTAGCGAAATCACGGAATAAGCGGGCTGCTGAGCCTGGGTCTTCTTTCGAAAACGCCAACATCAACGGACCACTCATGTGACCTTGCATACACTCGAACTCAGTACCCTCTACTGCTCGCCGGGCCAGGGAGTTTTTAACAACGCGCACATACACACCAGAACTACGAGCTTTACTTCGTAGTTCGGTTAGCTGTGAAACGCTTAGTCCCCGGTACTCGGCAGCAACAGCCGACAATGCATTGTTTGCCACTTCAGCAACCTCTGCAACAACGGCTTGCTTCTCTGTATATGTCAGAGCCATAGAGCACCTCTTAAAAGCCTTCAAAAAGAAGGCATAGCCAATGCGGTAAACACGAACCCCTGTGTTACCGCTCGTCGGTTGTTTACCTTATTTATCACTAACTGAATTAATCAGTAACTGATGAAAAGACAAACTCCCATCTACGCAGGCAATTAAGTAAACGTTTAAATCGGTTGAAAAAACCGAGCTATACCTCTACACCTGCGGTCTTCGATGAGAAGACCGCGAAGGCCATCTCACTCAAAGTTTGTAACCGTTAGTACTACTTAACTAACGGGGAATGATCGATCGTTAAGCCAGGGCCCATCGTTGTTGAGACCGACACTTTTCGAACGTAAACACCTTTTGCTGAAGTTGGCTTAGCTTTAATTAAGTCAGCCATCAAAAACGCTAGATTTTCGTGTAACTGCTTAGGCTCAAAACCAACCTTGCCTAAGTTGCACTGAACGATACCGGCCTTATCAGCGCGATAACGAACCTGACCCGCCTTGGCGTTGGTCACAGCACCAACAACATCAGGTGTAACCGTACCAACTTTCGGGTTAGGCATTAAGCCGCGTGGGCCTAGGATCGTACCGAGAGCACCTACAACGCGCATCGCGTCTGGGGCTGCGATAACAACATCAAAATCCATGTTGCCCGCTTTAACTGATTCGGCAAGATCTTCAAAACCAACCACGTCAGCACCAGCAGCTTTTGCAGCTTCAGCTTGATCGCCTTGAGCGAACACAGCTACACGAACAGTTTTACCTGTGCCGTTTGGCAATACGCTTGAACCACGAACCACTTGGTCAGATTTACGAGGATCAATGCCGAGGTTAACCGCAACATCAACCGACTCATCAAATTTGACGGTGGAGAGTTCTTTCAACAATGCGAATGCTTCTTCTATTTCGTATTGCTTGGTGGCATCCACTTTTTCGCGGATCATTTTTGTGCGCTTACTTAGACCCATCAGACTACTCCTTCCACTTCGAGACCCATGCTACGAGCTGTGCCCGCAATGGTTCTAACCGCAGCATCCATATCGGCTGCTGTAAGGTCTGGATCTTTAGTCGTTGCAATCTCTTCAAGCTGGGCACGTGTAACCTTGCCAACTTTTTCCGTATTTGGACGACCACTACCTGACTTCAGTCCGGCTGCCTTCTTTAACAGAATGGCTGCTGGAGGGGTTTTCGTGATGTAGGTAAAGCTGCGATCGTTATATACAGTGATAACAACAGGAATAGGCAAGCCGTTTTCCATGCTCTGGGTAGAGGCATTGAACGCTTTACAGAATTCCATGATGTTGACACCGTGCTGACCCAATGCTGGGCCCACCGGTGGACTGGGGTTTGCCTGTCCAGCAGGCACTTGAAGCTTAATGTAAGCCTCGACTTTCTTCGCCATCTTATGCTCCTAATCGGGTGCGATCGCCGCATGACACTTTGCAGCATTTCTGCTGCATAACTGCCTAGGCTCCCCGACGGGTTAGTTAAACTAAAAAACTACGTTTCAAAGCTCGATCAGGTTTTGGTAACTTGACTGAACTCTAGCTCTACCGGAGTAGAACGACCAAAAATTTGCACGGCCACTAGTAAGCGGTTTTTGTCAAAGTTAACTTCCTCAACAACGCCGTTGAAATCATTAAACGGCCCATCGCAAACCAATACCACTTCGCCAACGTCAAACAATACTTTGGGACGCGGCTTCTCGACGCCGTCTTGCACACGCTGCAAAATGGCATCCGCTTCTTTATCTGAAATTGGTGCTGGGCGATCTGCCGTACCACCAATAAACCCCAACACCTTGGGTACATCTTTAACTAGGTGCCAAGAATCATCATCCAGCTCCATGCGTACCAACACATAACCTGGAAAGAACTTACGCTCTGAACGGCGTTTCTGACCGTTGCGGATCTCAACCACTTCTTCAGTTGGGACCAGAATATCGCCAAACTTAGCTTCTAAGCCTGCTCGCTCAATACGCTCCAACAATGAACGTTTAACGGTATTTTCAAAACCTGAAAATGCCTGAACAACGTACCAACGCATGGCTGGGTTATCGTTCTTTACGACATCTTCAGTTGTTACGGCAGCTTCAACTGCATCAACTTTCGAAGCTTCGACTGAATCGGTGGATTCTTCGGACATGTTATATCCCCGTTATCCATTTGAAAGCGCCTGCCAAGATCATATCCAGTAACCACAGGAATAAGCCCACCAAAAATACGATGACAAACACCGTAAGCGTGGTTTGTGTGGTTTCTGCACGACTTGGCCATACGACTTTACGCACTTCGGTACGTGCTTCTTTAAAAAACGACACCGTGTTTTTGCCACGAGCAGTTTGATAAAGAATAAACGCAACTATTGCGAATACGATCAGCAAGCCAATGACACGCGCTAAAAGCGACTGCTCGGCAAATGTATAGAATGCGATCAAACCCGCTAGCCCAATCAGGCCAGCGGCAATAAATTTGATCAGATCATTACTACTGTTTTCTGTATCGGTCTTAGCGACCATGTTTGCTTCCTTTGTTATCGATGTACGTATGACCGAATTGGCAGGCCAGGAGGGAATCGAACCCCCAACCTACGGTTTTGGAGACCGTCGCTCTGCCAATTGAGCTACTGGCCTATCGGTTATGCACGTTACTCGATAATTTTAGCAACAACACCGGCGCCTACAGTACGGCCACCTTCTCGAATTGCAAAACGCATTGATTGAGACTGTCTTTTTTGGAGTGACGTACCTCAGTGGTACTCGTTGTACGCTGATATCCATAGGGAACATGAGCGAGCCATTCTACATTGGCAGCTACCAATATATCTAGTCCGGGAGCGGTATCATTGCCTCTGCCGAAAACATGCATGCCTCTGATCTTGCCATCAGTCTTATATCGATCTGCGGATATACCAGTGTCATTGAATACGGATTCATCCTTCGTCCATT
>CALJAA010000064.1 GCA_938028465.1 uncultured Granulosicoccaceae bacterium
CTCCTGAATTAACTAACGTTGCAGTGCTGATTAGCTCAATATTATCAGCACCATTACCAGCGTCGCTATTACCTGCTTCGTTGCCAGAAGAAGGCTCAGACCCACCACTACACCCAACTAGCCATGCAAAAGAAAACACAAACGGCAAGCACGAAAAATAACTCATTAATAATTCCAGTATGCGATCACGAGCTGAACGCTAACACATTAATGAGTGTCATTCCCGCGCAGGCGGGGATCTAGCATACGAGACAGTGGGTTCCGGCACGCTAGAGCACGACCTACGCGGGAATGACAATGATTGAATGGGCTTATAAAGTAGCAAACCTATTTTTACCCCCGATACCCCAGCGCCTCAACCAACGCCTCCTCCCCTATTTCATCTACCCCTTCTAAATCCGCAATTGTGCGCGCAACCTTGATCATTCGATAGGACGCGCGCACTGACATATGGGTAGATTCAATGGCTTGCTTTAATAAAGCCTTTTCATCGTTACCCAGCTTGCAATAACGCTTAAGCTCCCTGCCGCTAAGCGTTGCGTTTTGAGCGCCTTGTCTATCAAGTTGAATTTGCCGCGCTGCGATGACTCGTTTGCGTACATTTTCGCTTGATTCAGTTGCGACTTGATCCAGCAACAACTTACTGTCGATGCGCGTCATGGCTACATGTAAATCTATGCGATCTAAGAACGGGCCCGAAAGCCTTCGTTGGTATCGCTGGATTTGATCAGGTGTACATCGGCAGTTAAAATCAGCATCACCATCGTAGCCGCAAGGACATGGGTTGCGAGCACCTATCAGCTGAAAGCGAGCAGGAAAATCCGCTTGGCGTGATGCTCTAGAGATCGTGATTTCGCCCGTCTCCATTGGCTCTCTCAATACATCCAATACCGTTCGTGAGAATTCTGGTATTTCATCCAAAAAAAGAACACCATTATGAGCAAGCGATGCCTCTCCTGGCATCGGAATAGAACCACCGCCAACTAGCGCAACACCTGATGCTGTGTGATGGGGTGATCGGTACGGGCGCATTGCCCATAGTTTTGCATCAAAGCCGTTATGTGTAATTGATAAAACGGATGCGGTTTCCATGGCTTCGCGTTCTGTCATTGGCGGTTGAATGCCGGGCAAACGAGAAGCCAGCATAGACTTGCCTGTGCCTGGCGGCCCCGTCATTAACATGTTGTGGCTACCCGCTGCCGCAATCTCTAGTGCGCGCCTGGCTTGTTGCTGGCCTTGCACATCCGACAGGCACGGGTACTCAATGCTTGGAGTTTCTGATCTCTGCGCTAGCTTGACGGCTGCATAGGTAGATGTACTTACCGCTTTAAAACCCGAGCTAGATGCAAGTTTAGTCCGCGTTTGTAAAACAGTTACTGCTTCATTAAGTGTGTCCACACCTACACAATTAATATTGCGGTTAAGCATGGCCTCCGCCCTATTAGCTAACGGAATAAGCATTTCAGTATTGTTGTTGGCAAGATCAATCGTTGCCGGCAGCACGCCCGACACACTACGTACATCACCACATAAACCCAGCTCACCCACAATCACCATTCCTTCAGTGCAGGTGGCGGGCAATTGTTGAGAGGCGATGAGTATCCCAATTGCAATGGGTAAGTCGTAGCGCCCACCCTGCTTAGGCAAATCAGCCGGCGCGAGATTAACAACCATTTTTACTTGAGGATAATTAAGGCCAGCATGAATAATGGCAGCCTTCACGCGATCTTTACTTTCGCGCACGGCAGACTGAGGCAAACCCACAATAGCGATACCGGGTAAACCGCCAGTGACGTGAACTTCAACCGTAACTTCTTGGGCGCTAACACCCGATAACGTGCAGGACCGCACGGTAGCAAACGACATACTGAACATCCTTGTTCTTATGAGTAGCCTTTAGACTAACTTGCTAAGCACCCGATTGGCAAGCACTCTAGCCACCTTGTATAGCCGCTGGCATTTCCGCTAACAGAAAATCAATCAACGCTCGATTTTTTGCGGGTATAAATTCTCTTTCAGGGTAAACAACATACATAGGCAGGCCTCCAACCACTTGATAACCCGCCAATACAGGTACTAACCTCCCATCACGCATTGTGTCACCCAATAGACCTCTGTCTGTAATCAACACGCCAGCATGCTCCACTGCAGCTGATACCAACGCACCGGGGTCATTTATGGTTAGTGGCCCTGACACAGCCACACTCTCCTCGCCTTTATCACTAGAAAAAGACCAATCGTCCATTGTCATTTTTGAATTTCGATAAAACAAACAACGGTGGTTAACTAAGTCACTCGGTTTATTTAGCGGAGGTGAGTTCTTTAAGTATTCTGGACTAGCGCAAAGCACGCCAGATAGGTTACCAAGCTGCCGAGCGATTAGGGTTGAATCTGGCAAGTAGCCAACACGAATGGAAATGTCGATGTTCTCAGCGATCATATCCACAAATCGATCATCCAATTGCAAGTTCACATGTACCTTAGGGTAACGCTTTAGAAACTGAGCCAGTAAAGGCACGAGATGAACACGCCCCTGTGCACTAACGCATGACACTTTTAGAGACCCTGCTATTTCTGATTGGGAATCTTCACTGATATGCTCAATTGTTTGTAACGCTAGCTCGACCTTGTGTGCTTCTTTAAGCACTTGTCGGCCCACGTCAGTAAGCACGATTTTGCGGGTGGTTCGATTAAATAACCTCGATCCAATTTTTCTCTCTAGAGCGGCTAGTTGTTTACTGACGGATGACCGGCTGATACCCAGCAATTGAGCTGCTGCTGATAAGCTTCCCAGCCTGTTTATATGTGAAAACAGAACCAATCCCTGCATATTCTCATTTTCTAGCGCCATTTCTCACTCTATTGGTTCCATTTTCGAAACAATATAGTGGGCTCAACGCTCCTTATCAAGCGGTTTGTTGAGGAGTAGCATTCAGCTACTTCAACGACCAACCCTTGATTTGAAGGCGAACGTCGAACCCTGCGGCCTTGGTAACAAACCTGTGCATCTGGCTCGGCATCTTCAAGTTTTCGTTTTAGACAGAACATCATTGAGAGCACATTGAATATGCTAAAAAAGTTATTAGGCATAGCACCAAAATTAGAAGCGGACGGGTCATACAGCCCGTCTAAGATTGCTTTAAAAACTGCAACAGTGGACGTAAGTGATTATGAAGCTATTGCTTATGCAAAGTACCAAGGGCAAAAGTCGAAAATTCTGGTTATCTGCACTGAACAAAAAAACATGAAAATGCAGAATGGCAAGCTATTTTCTACCGGTAATCATCCAATAGAAACCTTAGTGCCGATGCTGCATCTTAAAAATGCAGGCTTCAATTTTGAAATTGCTACACCTACTGGCAAACCCGTTGTATTGGAAAAATGGGCCTTTCCAGAAAAAGACGAAAACGTAAAAACCATCTATAACGAATATAAGTCACGTTTTGAACAACCAATAAAATTACAAGACTTTGTCGACACTTCACTGACCAGAACAAACGACTATGCCGCGGTTTACATTCCTGGCGGTCATGGCGCTATGCTCGGCTTACCCACGGATAAAAATGTCGCGACGATTTTAAATTGGGCACACGATAACGAGTTGTTTACCATTAGCCTTTGTCATGGCCCCGCAGCGTTGCTAGCCACCACACTTGATAACCAAGCATTTCTTTACAGTGGTTACAACATGGCTGTATTTCCTGATTCAGTGGATAAAACGACACCAAAAATTGGCTATTTACCCGGTTACATGCCCACTGGATTAAGCGAACCCCTTAAGGCGCTTGGGGTAAACGTTGTCAATTCTAAGATGGATAAAACTGTCTGCTTGGACAGAAGGCTGATCACAGGTGCAAGCCCACTTGCCTCTGATGCGTTAGGAAAGCTCGCAGCAAACACCTTATTGAAAGAATTAAGTCATTAACATCGCTGCCAAATTGTTACTATTCAATTTATGGGGACCTATACGATAACAATCGATAATTAATGGCTAGCCAATCTCACAAAGCAACCTATACCGAGGGATCGGTATTCGGCCACATCAGCAACTTGGCAATCATTTCTGCCATTGGCATGTTCGCCATAATGATTGTCGACCTGGTCGATATGTACTTCATTTCCATTCTTGGCATACCGTCGCTGGCTGCGGCGGTAGGTTTTGCTGGGCTGGGCTTGTTTCTCGGTGCATCGATTACTATCGGCATCTCCATCGCTGTTTCAACGGTGGTCGCACAAGCGCTAGGTGAAGAAAACGAACCTCGCGCGCAACGCTACGCTACACACGGATTGCTGTACTCCCTAGCATGGACGATCCCCATCACGATAATCACAATGGTTTATGCCGAAGAACTACTATCACTCATTGGCGCAAGCGGCGAGACTCTTTCACTAGCGGTTAACTATTTTCGAATTGTGGGCGCATCTTTACCGATACTTGGTTTGGCCATCGCCGCTAATTCACTCTTGCGTGCCGTGGGAGCTGCCAAGCTTTCGATGTGGTCTACCATCATTGGCGGTGTCGTCAATGCGGTCATTGATCCGATTCTAATTTTCGGTGCAGGCCTAGGTTTAACGGGTGCTGCTATCGCATCAGTTATATCTCGCATTAGCGTTGCTGCGATTTCGCTGTACAGCCTGGCAAAATCACACGGCTTAATCGTTCGCCCGGCTTGGTCCGAGTTAATGCATGACTTTAAGTCTTTAAGCTCAATCGCTTTCCCATCGATACTGACCAATTTGTCTGGCCCTATCAGCGCAGCTTTCGCTACTTCACAAATGGCGCGCTTTGGTACCGATGCCGTTGCCGCAGCTTCCGTTATTGGTCGTCTCACGCCTGTGGCCTTTGCTGGGCTATATGGTTTATCCGGAGCGGTTGGGCCGGTTGCCTCTCAGAACATGGGAGCTAAACAGTTTCATCGAGTGCGACAATCATTAACAGGTTCGGCCAAATTCATTGCACTCTATGTCATACCTGTAACCGTATTGATGTACTTAGCGCAGGACTGGCTGATCAGTATTTTTAATTTAGAGGGGGAAGCGGCAGAGCTTTTAAAGTTCTATGCAACGTTTGTCGTGGGTTCGTATATATTATTTGGATTACAACTGAGCGCTAATCCATTATTTACCGCGCTACGTCACCCCGGATACGCAACACTGAGTAATATTGTTCGCGATTTGGTACTCGCCATACCGCTCATCTTTTTACTGTCATCTGAATTTGGCTCACGCGGGGTGTTAGCAGGCCAAGCATTAGCCAATGCACTCGCCGGCGTGTTAGCGTTTGCTACGGCTTTTTGGATGAGCGGCAAGGTTGAGCGTGGTGAGCCCGTCGGCCCAACTTTGTTCAAAACCAGATTTCATCGACATCGACCCGTTGTACCTGGCGTACAACATCGAGGCTAGGTATTAGCACAATCAGCTAAGGTTCGATAAACCCATAACGAGGCGATTATTACTGTGACAGATTTTCTTCTATTAGCGTTTATATTCCTAGTGGCTGGTGTCATCGCAGTGCCTATTGCAACGCGATTAGGATTGGGATCAGTACTGGGATACTTGATTGCCGGTATCGTTATCAGCCCACTGCTTGCACTGCTTGGTGTCGATGTTATCTCTTTGCAGCATTTTGCAGAATTTGGCGTTGTCATGATGTTGTTTTTGGTGGGCATGGAACTGGAGCCAAAGGTACTTTGGTCAATGCGTGCCAAGCTTATTGGTGTGGGTGGCGGTCAAGTCGTATTAACGGCAATGCTAGTGATGGGTGCAGCCATGCTCATGGGGCAACCATGGACTATAGCGCTCGCCATCGGTTTAGTTTTTTCACTCTCCTCAACGGCCATCGTGTTGCAAACGCTAAACGAAAAAGGCTTGATGCGCAGCGATGGCGGCCAATCAAGCTTCTCGGTTTTGTTGTTTCAAGATATCGCAGTTATTCCAATGCTGGCATTGGTGCCCTTGCTTGCATTGCCTGAACTGATGAATACCGGTGCGGCACACGCAACAGATGGTGACGCCCACGCTAGTATGAGTTTGGTTGACGGTTTAAACGGCTGGCAAACCACACTGGTCACCGTAGCCGCCGTGGCCTTTGTGGTTATTACAGGTAATTGGTTAATTAGCCCGATATTCAGATTCATCGCAAGCGCCGGGCTTCGCGAACTATTTACCGCAGCCGCATTGATGCTGGTGGTGGGAATCGCATTGCTCATGACGCTAGTTGGGCTATCCCCGGCTTTGGGCACGTTTGTCGCTGGCGTTGTTTTAGCTAACAGCGAATATCGCCACGAACTTGAATCAGATATCGACCCGTTTCGTGGCTTGTTGCTTGGCTTATTTTTTATGACAGTTGGCGCAGGTATAAACTTCGCACTGCTGTTCGATAATCTGGGTTTAATCGTTGGTTTAACGATAGGCATGATGGCGATTAAGGTTATCGTATTATTAGCGCTGAGCTATGTATTTAAAATACGCGGCGCCGATAGGTGGTTATTTGCATTAGGCCTGGCCCAGGCTGGTGAGTTTGGATTTGTTCTACTCTCATTTACTGTTGCAAACTCAGTCATACCGACAGCGCTTGCCGATCGCTTGTTACTCGTGGTCGCACTATCCATGTTGCTTACCCCAGCGTTATTTATTCTTTATGATCGCGTTATCGCACCACGATTCTCCAAAGCCCAGCATGGCGAAGCGGACGATATTGAAGAAACTGGCCAAGTGCTGATTGCTGGGCATGGCCGTGTTGGCGGGGTTGTTAATCGCATGCTTAAAGGAGCTGGCATTAATACAACGGTTGTCGATTTCAGCTCATCACAATTGGATATGCTGCGTAAGTTTGGTGTTAAAGCCTACTTTGGTGACGCCACACGGCCAGATCTTTTAGAGGCTGCGGGTATTCGTGAGGCATCGCATTTAGTCGTGGCCATAGACGGCAAGCATCAAACCACCGAACTGGTTAAGTATGTGTGCCTAAATTATCCTGCAGTACATGTTATCGCTCGCGCACATGATAGAAACCATGTTTACGACTTGTACGCAGCTGGATGTAGAGACATCATTCGCGAAACCTTTGACAGCTCAGTTCGCATGGGTCGATCGGCATTTTTAGCACTGGGTATGTCAGCTGACGAAGCAGAAAAAGCAGCAGATGGATTTATCGATGATGACAGAACCGCGATGATCATCATAGCTGGTTTGTATGACCCAGAAGTCCCTTCTTCCGACAACGCCGAATACGTTGCCAAAGTAAAAGAGATTAACGAAATACATCAAGAGCTAACTGCTGAAGGCGCTAGCGGATTTGGCAAGTTGTCACAAAAACTGGCAGAAATGGGCGAAGATCCAGCAGAAATAGTCAAACGCTATCAAGATGAGGCGGATGCAGTCTAAACGCACTGTGTATCAGCCCATATTGCCGCCGTTACAACTTGTTACATCTTGTTGTGGCTACGATATGTTCTAAAGCTAGCTTCACCCGATACTAACTCCATACCTTGCAGCGACAAGGTACCACTAAGCACTCAACCTTAGAAATTGGAGATTACGAATGAAAACTGCAACGAAGATAATCGTCATTACAGCAACAGCCGCTGCGATCGCATTTGGCGCAAATGCCTATGCACATCGGGGCGCCGGCCATCATGGCGACAAAATGGTTAGCCGAATCGTGAAAAAACTGGATTTGGACGATTCACAAACTGCTGCACTAAAAGCTCTACAAGTAGAGATACAAGAAACTCGCACCTTAGTTAAAGGCGATACCACAAATATGAAGGAACAAATCAACCAAATGATTGGCGCTGAATCGTTCGACCAAGGGGCTGCGCTTACTATGATTAATCAACGAGCAGAAGCATTCCAAGCCAATGCGCCTGAATTAGTCGCTGCCACGGGCACATTCTTTGACAGCCTTAACCCCGACCAGAAAGCGAAGGTGCAAAAGTTCTTGGATCACGGCAAGCACCGTAAGCACAGCCGCGGCCAAGCAGACGAGTAATATCTAATTGCATTTGTTAAGCTCGAACTATGCATCCAGTATTACTTATAGATGACGATGGGAAACTGGGCGAAGTACTCACCGAGTACTGCGCTCAGTTTTCAATAGCTATCGACCCAGCCTTAACACCCAGTGCTGGTTTAAAAAAGCTTGAGCAGCAGTCGTTTGATGCCGTTATTCTTGATGTGATGCTACCCGAGATGAACGGGTTTGATGTGTGTCGTGAGATTCGTAAAACCAACGACATACCCATCATCATGCTAACCGCCCGAGGCGATGTGACCGATCGTATCGTTGGGCTTGAAATCGGCGCTGACGATTACCTACCCAAGCCGTTTGATCCTCGCGAATTAGTCGCAAGGTTACACAGCAACATTAAGCGCCACCTTGCTAGCGGCAACACCATCGAAGCCACTCCGGCGGTCATGCAATACGAAGGCCTGTCGATTCATCCGATAGAACGCGAGGTGCGCGTTGCTGATAACGCAATAGAACTCACCACAAAAGAGTATGACTTGCTACTCCTGCTGGCCGAGCAACCCAGCAAGGCATTTAACCGCGACGAGATACTGCAACAGCTTAGAGGAGCAGAAAACGAATTGTTTTCACGCTCAGTTGATATTCTTGTTAGCCGCCTACGCGCCAAACTAAAACCAATCAATGCAATTAAAACTGTACATGGTGCGGGCTATACATTTACGCTCCCAAGGAGCGACGCATGAACCCATTTCGTAAATCGCTCTCTTTACGATTGCTCGGTATATTTATTCTGATTGCATTAATCACAATATTTTTGATAATGCATTTGTTTTCCAGAGGAATAGGCTCGCAATGGAAAAACAACATTCAGCCCCATCTCATTCAATACCTGAGTTACGTACACAACGATGTCGGTAGCCCACCAAATCACGACAACGCGCTTGCCTTGTCCGAACGCTTGCCCGTTAATATCTATATTTACAGAGGCAAAACCCTTGAGTACTCTACTAACGGCAAACCACTTGACCACCAATCAATACATTTCATTGCTACAGCTAACAACCGAAAAAGAGAGAAGCCCCCACGAGACGGAGTCCCTCGCTTCAAACTCCCCCTCGACCACACATTCGGTGGCCGCGAGGGAACCTCTTATTTAAGAGTCATGCAAAATGAGCACACCCTCTACTACGAACTGCAACGTCGCAATCGCCACAGCCGCCTCGGCAATCAAGCCGTTTGGTTAGTCGTAGCGATAGGTGGGATCCTACTGGGGAGTTACTTCATCATTAGGCGGCAGCTATCGCCAATTAAGGAAATTAAGCAAGGTGTTAGCTTGATGAGCCAGGGAAACCTACAGCACCGCATACCGATAAAAGGAAAAGATGACCTAGCTCAACTAGGTGACAGCATTAACAATATGGCCGAGCGTATGGATAACATGCTTGATGCTAAACGGCAATTGCTCATCGCTATTAGCCATGAGCTGCGCTCACCCTTAGCGCGCTCACGCATTGCCAGTGAAATGCTGCCCGACTCAGTTAACAAACAACGAATAGCTGATGACCTTCAAGAAATGGATAAGCTCATTCACGAAATCATGGAATCTGAAAGACTGCAACACCATACAGATTTGCACTATCAATTAATCGACCTGGAGGCATTACTAATCGACGTAATCAATAGCGATTCCGATGCAGTGGAGCTAAACATCAACACTGATCATTTTATGATGGAAGCAGATGATGCCCGTATCCGTATTATGTTGCGCAACCTAATCAACAATGCGCTCCAGCATGGGCGTAAGGATCAAACTGAAAAAATTATAGTCTCGCTAGATAAGCTCGAAGAAGAGGCAATATTAAGTGTGACTGACCATGGCCCAGGCATTGATGCTGAACATATCGAGAAATTGGGTGAGCCGTTCTATCGTCCTGATGATTCCCGCACCCGCTCAACAGGTGGTTTTGGGATGGGGCTAACTTTAGCGAAGCGTATTGTTGATACGCATGGCGGTAACTTAACAATAGATAGTCAAACTACAGAACCTAGCGGCACTACTGTGACTGTGCGAATTCCTGTTAAACGCGCTCATTAACCTCACCATGGCTCGACAAAATACCGACCGAATATTTCTTAAGAAAGTTACCAGAACTACAACGTGTGGTTTAGAGCTCCAACGAAGAACACCAGATTTTAATACTGAAAAGTGCCAAGCTATCAACGCCTACCTTGACTAACCATTAATCACGGTTCCAGTTTTTCAATACGCGCCTCTAAATCCTTAACCCGTTGCATCGTTTTTTGCAGTAGCTTGGCTTGAATATCAAATTCTTCACGCGTGACTAAATCTAAGTTACCCAATGCGCTTTGCACTGCAGCCTTAGCGTTAGTTTCAAAATCAGATTTCATTGACGCTACGCCTGGTGGTAATAGTTTGCCAAGGTTTTCTGCGAGCTCATCAAATACACGTGCATCAATCATGTTGCCTCCACACTGCCCTAAAAAGAATCAGCGATTAAACGGATTAAAATGGATAAATGGAATGTGTAAACGCACATTCGAGTTTTTAAACAAACCTACAAACAGCATACCCGCAACGAACCCACCAATATGCGCACCGAAGGCTACGCCTCCGCCACCAGGTTCGGCTGCGACTGTAACCGAGCTGACAAGCTGCATCCCAAACCAAATTAACAACACCACCATCGCTGGCATTTTAATCGCTCGGAATATCATCGGAATAACCATTAACACTCTCGCTTGCGGATACAAACAAAGATAGGCGCCTAAGATGCCAGAGATGGCACCACTGGCACCAATCATCGGTACGGTTGAAGCTATATCTGGTAAAGCCTGTGCTAGAAACGCTGCAATACCGCAAACAACGTAAAACATCGCGAACTTCACATGACCCATTGCCGCTTCTATGTTGTTACCAAACACCCAAAGGAACAACATATTGCCTATTAAATGCATCCAACCACCATGCAAAAACATTGATGTAATAACGGTTGCTTTATCAGGAACCATCGCAATATCAGCACCCAATTCCATGCCACCTACAAGCACGGCAGGGATGGCACCCAGCGCATAAACAATGACTTGCTGCTGATCCGGTGAACGAGTGATCTGCCACAAAAACACGCCAACGCAGGCTGCGAGCAGTGCGTACGTAACGACCGGTATTATCGATACCGGATTCTCATCGTGAACAGGAAACATAGCCTAGGCAGCAGCAGGCGAATACTTCATCGCTACTTTTTCAGTACGAAGGAATACCGGCTGACCATCGCTTGAGGCCTTTTTGTTGTAGCGATAACCTAGGGAATTAAAATCGTATAGCGCATCAGCGCTTTCGCAACGCTCATCAATTAAATATCGAGCCATCGCTCCGCGCGCTTTTTTGGCAAAAAAGCTAATCACTTTATATTCACCCTTTTTCTCATCTTTGAAAACAGGCGAGATTAGCTTGCCATCAAGTACTTTTTTATTAACCGATTTAAAGTACTCGTTTGATGCCAAGTTAACTATTGACTGATCAGTGTGTTTTACAAGCTCTACATTAAGCGATTGCGTTATTTGATCACCCCAAAAATCATAAAGGTTGCGGCCACGTGTTGTTTTTAATGATGTGCCCATTTCAAGTCGATACGGCAGCATTAAATCCAGCGGCTTTAATATGCCATACAGGCCGGACAATATACGCAACTGCTTTTGTGCAAACTGAATATCGGCCATTGACATGGTGTCAGCATCAAGGCCGATGTAAACATCACCCCTAAAGGCTTGAATGGATGGCCGAGCGCTATTGAGATCGTAATCAGCTTCCCACGATTTAAACCGATCAACGTTTAAATCGGCCAATTTATCGCTGATGCTCATCAGCGACGATAGCTTTTTACTGTTATATTTTTTTAGCACTCCAACAAGCTTTTCAGACTCATCAAGAAACTGCGGCATCGTTACCTTTTTGGTACGCGATGGTGTTTCGTTATCGAGAGTTTTGGCTGGAGAAAGTAAAACTAGCATGGTTAATTGCGCCCGCTGGCCTGTGCCGACCTGTTATAAACGCTGAAATTCAGCATGGATTTCGATTTCCACATTATCCGCTATTATGCCCTCGAACGCATCCATCCCGAAGTCGGCTCGTGAGATGGTGGCAGCTCCCTCAAAACCCAGTGTGTACTTGCGGGTGAGAAGATTATCAGCACCCCCATTAAAACGGCCTATCAAGGTGATAGGCTTGGTCACGCCAAGCACAGTTAATGCTCCGCTTACCTCCAAATCACCGCTCTCAGCCAGTACTACCTTGCCGCTATCGAAGGTCACCTGCGGATAGCGATCAGTATCAAACCAATAACCACCGCGCAGCGTATCTTCAAGATCCTCATTGTTGACATCAATACTGGCAGCATCAATCACCCCATTGATTTTCATGGCTTCGATATTAGCAGGGTCAAATTCGAGCGAGGCATCAACCGTATTAAACCGCCCGACTATCATCGACAACCCCAAATGCCCAATTTTAAAATTGACATAGGCGTGATCTTTATCGAGCTTGTAATTACCTGCGCGCAGCTTAACCAGCTCTTGTGTGTAATTGGGGCGCACAAGGCTTGCACAGCCACTAACAAAAAACAGCAGAATCAAACAGACAAAATAACGCTGCGCTCGAACCCGATTATTCAAAGTCATATTGTTACTCATTCCCAATTCTCCACTGCTACAGCGACAGCGCTCGCTTTTTTAATTCGATTAATCGTTACATACACGATAGACAAACCCAGCACCCAATTTATCACCAATATGGAGCCCCAAACGCCACGCACATCTAACTCCAGTACATATACGGCAATATAAAACAGAATAAGTTGCCCAACGACTTGTCGAGCGATATTGAAATAGAGTGAGATACGCGGGAGCTTTAAGCCTTGCAGCACCGCAGCACTTAAGAACGTGAGCGCCACTGCCGGAAATATAAAGGCCTGAAAGTACAAATAGGTAACGCCTATTGCTTGCACTTCAGCATCGCTAGTAAAAATGGCCATCACGGGTTTAGCAAAAACCAACACAACAACAGCACCGCTTAACATCAACGTTAATGCGTAACGTAAAGACGTACGGTACACCTCCTCTACTCGCGCCATTTGATTAGCGCCATAGTTAACACCAGTAATAGACAAAGCTGCGATATTTAATCCAATCACCAGTAACGAGACCAGTTGCTCTATACGCAAAGCTACTCCGTATGCGGCCACGGTGGCCTCGCCAAACTTTGAAACAAACGTCAATATGATTATGCCGCCAGCAGCGACAAACATCATTGATACTGAAGCTGGAAATGCTTGGCTGGCGATTTCTTTAAAAAGCCTAGGTATCGGAATAAATTCGGACCTTTCTGGGGATTGCATAAAGTCGAGCCGCGATACTTGGCGCGATAGATACACCACCACGCCCGCTTGCAGCAACACAGACACCACAGCAACACCAACCACACCTAGCCCGAATGTAAACATAAACAGCGGGTCCAGAATTATATTTGCGACCACCGCATACAGCTGCGCATTACGATAACTATGAGTATTACCACGCGTGTTTAAAATCGCATTAAGTACGATTGCTAAGCTGAATAAAGCAGTGGCTGCCAACACCACTCGCATATAACTAATAGCCAGTTGCAGATAAGGGTCTTCCCCACCCATCGCCATAAATAATGCAGGGGTCAAGAAATAAGCAGCAATGGATGCAGCGATAGAAATCAAGACTGCAAATGAAAGGCCCTGCATCGCCAATTGTCGAGCTTGTTCTGGGCGGCCAGCACCTAGGCGATTTCCAACCAGAGAATTGCACGCTTGAGCCGCGCCAATGCCCAGCGTAATCATCAGAAAAAAACCTGGCCCAGCCAACGACAAAGCTGCTAGCGCACTTGGTGACAACAAGCCGGCATAGTAGGTATCGACAACGTTCAGCAGCACGGAAAACATCATCCCTAGGCCCGCTGGTATGGCTAGCTGCCTGATAAGGCTAGGAATCGGGTCAGTACGCAGGTTCAATGCCGCAGATTTCGTACAGATAAGAACCTGCCAGTCTACTCCGCGTAACCCTAAGGTGTATCGAAAGTTAGGCCAAAGACTCGGTAAAGCAACCTGAAAACAGACAGAATAGGCAGGTAATTTTACGGACAGGCAGCGGATCTTAGCGATTAATGTGGTTTGAAACGTAAAACCTTGAAATGACAGGCAGTTAACTATGGCGATGAGACCAATTTCAACGCTACACTATGCAACAGGTCAACCTGTACAAAGCCAAACTGCAATGCGTAATATCATCACCACCGGCATCTTCACTTTCAGCCTGTTGCTTGTATCCCAATTGCTGGCCGCTACTGATCTCTCATCTCTATCACCTGATGCCCGCACGGCTATCAGCAGATTGTGCTCGCCGGTACAATATCGTGAAGGCGCTGCGGCCTATCGTCGCTGCGTACAATCTGAGATTCAAAGTCAACAACAAGGTGGCACCAGCAAACTCACCGCACTGAGTTTTGATGACAAATATGCAGTTCAGCAATTTTGCGCGACCGCTGGAGACTCACACCAAGCTTGTGTGAATAACCAAATCGCCGCAGCTCGAAATACCCCGGCACCGTCAATGAACAACATCGCTGATGATGAACAGTACGCTATTCAGCAATCTTGTTTTTCTGCTCAGTCCACGCAGGGTTTGCTTGCGTACCGTCAATGCGTCAATAATGAAGTAGCAAGCCTTCAGCAATTGCCGCGAATTAACCTTAACGCCATGCCAGTGCTAGAACGCAACGCACTACAACTACGTTGCTCCGCCAATAGTGGAAACGCATCCGCTTACCGACAGTGCTTGGCAGTTGAATTCAGTTCGTTTAGCAATGCCGCTCCGACTTACGATACAACAACCACAGCAGAGCCAGCGATAGTAACCGCACCAGCACAAAAACCTGTAACGGCAGTACAAGTTGCTACGGCGAACGAAGCACCACAAAAACAACAGCAAGTCACGACGACTGCAGAGGCACTCCCGGTAGCCACGGCGCTGCCAAGAAGTATTGATCCGCAACGTGCAACACAAACCCAAGGTGCGGCACCAGCAGTTGCCGCTCTACCAACAACCGACACTGCTGCTGCATCAACCACAACAACACTGATCCCGGCGCCAGCAGTTACAGCTCCGGCAACAGCCGACACATCGGCGACGTTGGCAGCGACAACGGTTGAAACACCAGCACCCGTTACCGAGCCTCGCGTCATTACTAAACCTAAGTTGGTCGAGCAAGTGGCACAGATCGAAACTGACTTACAAAGCAAAGTCGAGCCAGAAGCTGCCCCTGGTGCAGGCTTACTTAAGTTATTGAGTAGCACTACAGAATCTATCAGAGAGAAATTTAATTCGCTTACTGCGTTAGGCAAAGCTGTAGCTGGGGCTGCACTAGCCCTCCCACTATTATTGCTAGCGTTACGAAAGCTTGTGCGACGTAGACGTAACAGCCAACGGGACCATTGGGAACAGAACTATCAGGCGCAGCAAGAATCAAGCACCATTAATCGCAACAACAACCGCAGCACAGAAGCGATAAAGGCCCGTTGGGATGAGGACTTCCTCAATGACGAAACACTACCTACAGAACCTTATGTGCCACAACCCACAGCAACAGCTGCAAACCAAATTGTCCAAGAGACTACAGACGCAGCTTCAGTAGATTCAACGGCTACTCGCATTATTCAACGTCCGAGCCAGCACACAGCACCAGTCGAAGCTGAGACGCGCTGGCAATCAGGGTTTGGAAAATGGCTTGATTCAGAAGCAATTGCTGATCGACAACAGCACTGCACTGAATTTTTAATCTACTGGATGGCTTATGGCGACGAGCGTTATGAGAAAGGCTTGAAAGAACGCATCTTTACCGAACCAAAACCCAACCAACATGATCTTATTAAACGGTGGGTACTTAAGCAGGATATTTTTGCATTTGCAGACACCATCAATTGGTTAAAACGCAACAGCAGCAAAATTCAACAAGAACAAATATTGGATTTACTCATGGCGCTGTTGGTTACTGAAAACAATATCACGCCCAATCAAAACGTAATTTTGAGAATGCTAGCGGACTCTTTTGGCATCGGTAACAAAGCTCTGCAAGAACGTTTTAAATATACTTTTGCACAAGATTTGCCTGCGTTTCCACGCACTGATAAACAAAGTTGGTGGTCAGAACAATCAGCTGAAACCACCATGCGATGGGATGCTCGCCAATTGGCTACGCTACCAGAAGCGGAGCAAATGCTCTCCCGCTTAGGGCTTAATGAAAATTACACTGAGTCAGATGTGGTGAAATCATTTCGCCGAGCAGCTAAGCGATGCCACCCAGATCGCTTTTCGCACCTGGGAAACTGGGAACAAATGCTTGCACAACGTCAGTTCGAACGATTCGAAGAAGCCCGCGACAAATTACTAGGGGTGTCGGTGTGAAAAACTTTTTTAGCTACCTCAGGTTGCCTGCGTCAAGCGACAACAATCAAGTACTCGAAGCATTGAGCCAAGTGCCCGATGATGAATACGATATCCATCACGTGATGTCGAATGATTTATCGATGACGCACTACAGGCGCGTGCATTTGCAATGCACTGCTATGGCTGTGCTGGTTGCATCAGAAGAAGAAGAAGACGAGGTACTCGACAAGGCGTTGTGGCAGATGCGTCTCAGAGAATTTAACGTTATGTAAGGTCGAGTGACTACCGTTGACTAATACCGTTACCGATAAAACGCTGAAACAGGTTTAACCGCTGGCCGGGGTTTCAGGCGCATGTTCTCGACATTGCGCTTCAGCATATTCGAGCACAGCCCGAGAGCCCAACAAAGAAAACGCACCTTTTTGGTCATTAGAGAGCCCGAAACTTGCACTCCCCCCTTCATCGACCTGTAAGCGCAATTTAATGCGCCGCGATTCATCACCGTTGTAATACAACACTACCCTGCGATTTACCCCTTCTACCAACGCCGGAAATTTTATAGGGGTGCGATCAATGCTGAAACTTGGCACCGAAAAAGTAGCGAGCATCTCGTCAGCCGTGCTGTCGGACGGGATTATGACGTCTGTATACAAGGAAATAAGCGGTAAACATCCAAAACGAGGAAAAAATCCTATCCGAAACCGTGAATCTGGATTAAGTGAATCCTGTGTGCCACCGGCGTATTCAGTAAGAACAGAGCCATCCGGTAGTGTGTTCTTATAACGGGCATAGGCCCAATTCTGTGAAGAAAATTGAGCTGCTAGCGTATTCGCCGACACAAAGCATGCACCCGCCGCCAGCATCAGCGCCCAAAGGGCTGATCTGCAGTAGGACACCATTGTCGCCTCCAACATCTAATTTCGTAAGACGACAGTCTAACGGGTATCTAACAGAAATTCACAATTGGTTGATCAATCAGCGTTTAAGTAGTCGCAGGCAAGCATTTTGCTAACCAGTTCTCACAATCAAGGATTTTGGGAACAGACATGGCTCTGATCATTTTTAAATATTGCCTCCCCACATTAATGGGATACATCTTATTTGTTGGCATTTCAGGCCAACTAATGCCCTTTCGCAAGCCCGCTGAGCTAGAGGAACGTCCATCGTGGTTACTAGGCCTGTGGACCGCTATAGCCGTGACTCTCACGCTAACGATTGGGCTTCATATGGCGTACCAGTTGAGCTTATTAGAGGTTCAGCAGATGCTGAAGCCTACAGGGATGCTACTCGCTGGCATCTTAGCGCCAGGCCTCATCGCATACTTTGTCTACGCGCGTGCCGTACGTCAGGAAATTGCCGCACAAAGCTATACCGAGGTGACCCCGGTCGTTGCAAACGAAAAGGTTGAGTTTGTAGATTTCACCGAAGTAGACGCTCGCGATGCAGAGTTGGAGCAGATATTTGATGATATCGATAACTACGAAGAGATTATGGATGAGGACATAGAATTGCCAGTAACGGCAACTGAAGATGTGTTCGCCGACGAATTTGCCGACAAGATCAACACTGACGACGATATTTTCGACAACCACGAAGCCAGTATTGTAATTGACCGAATCGTCGAAGACGAAGAGGTAGAGATCGTTACCGGTATTGAACACATGAGCTGGAACGAAGCTCCTATTACAAACACACCTGAGAACAATACCGTCGTGACAGGTATTGAGCACATGCTGTGGACTAGCGATGAAATCGCCGCTTCAGCACGATCAATTGCTGAAGATGAAGTAGTGGCTGCTGAGGATTGGGTTACTGGCATTGAGCACATGAATTGGCCTCAAATAACTGAAGCTGAGCACGAGTCAACGCCAGTAGAAGACGTACGGGTAGCCGATATGTCAGAAGCGAAAACTATTGAGGCTATTGAGGCTATTGAGGCTATTGAGGCTATTGAGGCTATTGAGGCTATTGAGGCTGTTGAGGCTGTTGAGGCTGTTGAGGCTGTTGAGGCTGTTGAGGCTGTTGAGGCTGTTGAGGCTGTTGAGGCTGTTGAGGCTGTTGAGGCTGTTGAAGCTGCTAAAACCCAAATTGAAGCTGAAGTGCAGCCGCAGACCCTCGTGCTAACTGAAGAGGTTGTTGTAGTTGACGTTGCCGAAGAAGCAGCAGTGATCGAAGATGATACAGTCGCAGTCATGGCTGAAGAAGTTTCGGCACCAGTATTAACTATCAATGCCAATAAAGCACCTGATCCAGCAGCGGAGCTTGTAGCAGAAGTTGAAATGATGCGCCGCACTCTCTCGCGTGAAGTAGCACTACGCGAAGAAACTGAAAATCACTTGCGCATTACTCGAAGAGGTTTATCTGCACTTGAATCTGAACAGAACAGCTTCGAGTTGCAAAAAGCGGATGCTGTTATTGAAGTAGAAGAGAAGCTTGAAGCGCAGATCAAACGCACCTCTAAAGCTGAAGCGTACGCCGAACGGGTAGAAAAGCAAAAGACGGCATTAGAAACTCAATTGCTTGAGCTTAAAACATCGGTAGTTGAAGCTAAGCGTGAAATTAGACAAAGCACGTCTGCTCGAGCAAAAGCCCTCAATACCGCAAATAAATCAGTTGCATTTGCACAGCAAGCGATTAAAGAGCGAGGTATCTTTGAAGCGCAGTTGAAAGATGCGGAGCTTGCGCTAAACAAGCGTCAGGAAACCATTAGTAGTTTAATCTCTGCACTAGAGAAAGAAAAACTGCGTACACAAAGCGAAATTTCTTCGATGGCAAAGCAACTTGTTTTGCATGAAAAGCAACTGCAGGCTCGCAGAAGTATCGAACAAGCCTCGCGTAAAGCAGAAGGCAAACTCAGTACGCGTTTAGTTAAGAAGATTGCGACGGGAGCTAATAAGACTGCGGCTTGAATAAAATAGTCAACGCCGCGAAGAAGGTTAACCACCGAAAAGGCCAACCATATAAAAAGGCCAATTGCATGAAATGGACAACCGCATGAAAAGGTCAACCACACGAAAAAGGTCATCCCCGCGAAGGCGGGGATCCATAATGAATTCTCGCCTAAACTAAAATGGCATGAGCCATTACGCCCAAACAGTTACGTACGCATAAGCAATTACGTTTAAGCAATTACGCTTGAACGATTACGCTTGGAAATGCCCGCGTGTACTGAATGGCGCATCAGGATCAATCGCACGAGTTTCAATATCCGTGTGCAGCAGAACCTCCCTGTCGTGACGACGCTGATATTTGACACCACTGTTTTCTTCGAAAAGTTGTCTCGCTCTACGCTGCATGCCCATCATGATCCAGATGGCTAATAGATATACGCCTAAAAATGCCATTAGTAATGGCACTCCTTGCACGGTCAGAAAAGTAACAACCCCAGCGAATATCAGTGTGCAACAAGCGATGCCTCCCATAACTTGATATGGATTCATCCCACCGACTCTATAGTTTTCATTGTGTTACAGAATATACATCACGGCTCCGCAACATGGCAATACCGTTAATATCTTGACAGGTAATAAACTAGGGAGTTCATTAGTGTGCCAATATTCTGTGCTTATATATCGTCTATCAACATCGCCAGCACCTGATCATTTACAAAGCGCTTTTCCTTGCCTACACGGCATTCTCGCAACAATCCTGACTCAGCTAAGCGCCCTAGATAGCTAGCCGCTGTCTGTCGCTTAGCGACGCCTGCATCCACAACATCGCTAATACCGCAGCTGGGCTGGGTACAAATAATGGCTAACGCCTCGGCACTTGCGATACCCGGCAGTTGATTCCCAATCTGTATGAGGAGGTTAGTTTTCGCCTTTTCGAGTTGGTGCAATTGCTCAGCGCAGCGGTCGGCGCAGTCAGTCACTTTTTGTAGGAAGAACAATAACCAGGGCTCCCAGCGGTGCTCACAGACGGCGCTGATTTGCATGCGCCAGTAGTCTGTTGCTCGGTGGCTGAATTGCCAAGCCAAGGGCAACACCACGCCTTTGTTTAGCACGCCCTCCTCTGCCAACAATATTTGATTGAGCATCTGCGAGGTGGAGGTATTAGAAAAGGTAAACGGACGAATACATATAAACTGGCAATGCGCTAGACCAATGAGCAATAGCGGATTCATGTCTGCTGCGCCACGCCCAACAAATTGCTGCCAATCATCTAATAGACGCTGTAACCGCTCACCACCTGTAGGCGGGACGTAATGTGATGGCAAGCCTGCAAGCTCCCCCTGATTGGCAGCGCGACGCCTTAACGAAACCTCGCGTGGGTTAATGGCATTAGCAATATTCAGTGCAACGCTAGCATCAACATTTTGCGTTGGAAAATTGGCATCCGGCGCGATAAGTAATTCAAGAAGTCGATTGATGGGGGCATTATCCTTTACGCGCCCCGATTGCAGTAATTCAGCCGCCACAACAGGTGTACCTGAAAGCTGTTGCGTTCCGGCAGCTTCAAGCACTGAGACCCATTGGGTATACTGTGCAGCGAAAGTTGACCACAGCAATGCTTGCTGATAATGCGCAATCGCCACCGCCGGTGCGACACAAGCTTTTAAAAGCGTGCTGGATTCGATTGCATGCAATGAACCAAGTGGCTCAACCGAGTTAAACGGCTGTACCGACTGTTGATTAGCGTTGCTAGTTAATTGATCAGACACCGATTGGCATTAGTAGGCTTGCGAATTTTCACGACACTATACGCTGATCTATCACACTGATCCATCAACCTAAACCACCGTGAAACGCCTTTCACTAGGAGCAAGAGTACTGCCAACCCAAAAACTATTACTTAAATTGTTTTTCACAATTTAACAGCTGCGATTTACGCTCAATACCCCAACGATAGCCACCAGATGATCCATCCGCTCTAACCACCCGATGACACGGTATTAAAAGCGCTACTGGATTGGCGCCACAAGCATTGGCAACAGCCCGATGGGCATCAGGCTTACCCATAGCAATTGCGACTTCCTTGTAGTTCATGGTATTACCCACCGGAACACCGCGCAGCACGCGCCAAACTTTCTCTTGAAACGCAGTGCCTTGCACATCTAAAGGGATTTCCACAGGTGCATTCGGTTTAGTAATCAATTCAGCCACACACGCAACAGTTTCATCAAATAATTCGCTGGCCAAGGTTATATCAGCCCTAGGAAATCGCTGTTGCAATTCTACGAGCAGCTGCTTTTCACTTTCGCCGAACTGCACGCTACAAACGCCTTCACCGGTTGCTGCCACGAGTAGCTTACCTAGAGGAGTCGAGACAATCGAATAATCAATCGCAATACCTTCGCCACCTGAACGAAAATCTGCTGTAGACATACCCAACATAGCAGGCACTCGCGAATAAAATTGACTCATCGAATCAAAGCCTGCAGCAAACAAGGCGTCACCAACAGTAGCGCTGGTCTTCAATTGATCCTGTGATCGTTGGCGTTGTAGCGCACTAGCGTATTGTTTCGGCGTGATACCTAAGGTCTGTTTAAACAACCGGTGAAAATGCCAGGGGCTTAGATTCACTTCGCTAGCCAAATGGGTAAACGAGATTGGTGTGTCGGAGGCTTCGAGTAAGCGACAAGCATTAACAATACTCTGCCACTGATCATGATTGGCAGAATCAAGCTTCGATTTTTTTAAAGAGACGGACATACGCTGGGCTCGATTTGAACACTGAACCCAGTGTAAAGCTAGCTACGCACGATATCCTCCGGTTTTTTGCAGTTAAGGCTACTTTTTTGGCCGCACTAACGATAAGTACCCAAAAACCACGCGATTAAACGCAGTTAGCAAGCACACAGCGGCAAAAATGTAGGCAATAAGTGCAAATTGACCGGGCAGAAAACACATCAATACAAATACCAATATCGTCTCGGTGCCTTCTGCCAGGCCATTAAGATAATAAAACCCTTTGTAACCAAAATCAGGATGCTCTATTCCTTGCTTCACTGCTTGCCCAGCAAACGCTAAAAAGCTAGCACCAGTACCAACAAAGCTAGCAATTAAAACAGCCGCTGGTAGCGCATTAGTTTGTGGGGCATAGATCGCAAAGCCCAATGGAAACATGGCGTAAAAAATAAAGTCGAGTGTGATATCCAAATAAGCACCGCCATCAGAGGGCTGAGACAATCTAGCCAACTCGCCATCTAAACCATCGGCGAGTCGATTGATCAGCAACAGTAGCAAAGCGACACCAAACTGCCCAACGCTTAGCATTAATACACACATCAAGCCGAATATAAAACCAGCAACGGTGACATGATCAGCAACTACGCCTGCGCGTTGCAGCACCTTCGCAACTTTTGTAAGCCGAGGTTTTAAAATTGGTACGATGTATTTATCAAGCATGGTTATCTTCAAGCTCTAGCACATCGGCATGAGCAGGCACATCCGCTTTATCGTGCGTAACAAGCAGCACGGGTAGCTTTTTGCAAGCATCCCAAGTGAATTCGCGAATTTGCTGTCGTCGCTGTGAATCAAGCCTTGCAAAAGGCTCATCAAGCAATAGTGCATGCGGCTCTGATAATAATGAGCGCAGTAAACTAACGCGGGAACGTTGACCGCCACTTAAGGTTGCCGGGTTCGCATACCGCAAACCGGTAAGGCCAGCATTTTCTAGGCTGTCCGCTATTTTGCGTTCACGCGTAGCTTTGTCACCTGATTGCAAACCAAATTTTAGGTTTTGATCAACCGACATATGCGGAAACAGGTAATCTTGCTGCAGCATTAATCCAAGCCGCCTTTTTTCTGTCGGCACATTCAACAATGAAGTTTCACCCAACCAAAGCTTACCGTCAGCGTGAATCTCTTTTGCTAGGGTGCCAGTAAGCCAACCAAGAATCGAGGATTTACCACTACCACTTGGGCCCATCAAAGCTAACACTCTACCCGGTTCAATCGTAAACGACAGTTGGTCGCACAACTTTACGCCATTAGGCAAGGTAAGCGTGAGCTGCTCTACGCGTAGCGCTTTCATGAATGTTGTTGCTGCTTTTTTTGGATGACGGCAGGAATCAGTAACGCCAATGAAAATACTATTAAAGGTAACAAGCTTTGTAACACTGCCAAAGTAGCGATCACGCGCCGATCAACGCCGCCAAAGCTGGTTACCACTTCAATTGCAAGTGTGTTGTGCCTACCAGCACCTAACAAGGCCGTAGGTAAATATTGAGCGACACTAACTGCAACGGCAACGGCCATCGCTTGCAGTACGGGTTTTATCAGTAATGGCAATCGAATACGAAACAACACTTTCCAGTAACCCGCACCGAGCACTGAAGCTGCGTTGTTCCAATTGGGATCAAGCTCACGCCACGCCACTGCAAGAATCAGCACAACATATGGCAAGGTGTAAACCCAATGAGCATAAGCGACAGTTAGCCACAACCCATCAGTAGCAGTAATCAAACTAGCGGCCTGCCAACCAAACAACAATGTAATTTGCGGAATAAACAAGGGCACATACCATAACCAATCAATTTTTTTAACCGCACCTAAGCGTTCAGCTTCCAGCCAAACAACGGCAGCAATTAAGGTGGCAATACAGCAAAACGTTGCAAACAGTGTAGTTGCCCATAGTGGGTCAAGTAATAAATCACTGCGGCCCAACCAGTGGCGCATTGTCCAGCTATCAGGCAGCGCTGATGGAAAGCGCCAACGTTGAGTGAAACTCCATAACAGCAAAGCAATAAGCGTCAATACACTGCAAAGCGTTATCGCCACTACTGAATACTTGCCAACTTGACGAAACAAACCACTGCCGTGACCCCTATGGCCGCTTTCACGACGCCGGTTTGCCACAATAGCGATGAACCGTTCAACTAACATCACCGCGAAGAAAAATATCGCCATACCAACGGCCAGAATCAAAGCACCCGCAGATGCTGCCGCTCTAAAACCAGGCTCGTTGACGTAAGACAACAATAACACCGACAAGGTTGGCGGATTGCCGGGGCCTAGCAGCAATGCCATATCCACCACGCTTAAGTTGAACGCCAAGATCACAAATAAAGTTAGCCGTATGCGCGGATACAAACTTGGCAAAATTAAGCGGCTCCAACAGCGTGCCGGTGAATAACCTAGCGTAAGGCCAATTTTTAGTAATGCGTCAACATTCAATCTTGGTAACTGAGCAGCCGCAGCAAGCAACAAAAATGGCGCTTCCTTCATCACCAGCCCAGCGATCAATGACCAACCGCCGGCATCGGGTACCACCCAATCGGCAGGTGGTCGTTCCCAGCTGGTCAACCAAGGAGAAAACAATCGCACTATCCAGCCACTAGGTGCTACTAGAAAAACCAAACCAACGGCAAAAGCTGCATGCGGTATCGCCAATAAGGGTGGTAAGGCTGCCAGCATCCATCGCCACCACCGCGTTCTGTTTAAACACACCAACGCTAAAATAGTGAGTAGCAATACTAGAAGAGTAGCGATGGTGCCAGTTTTGATGGTAAGTTTTAGAGCAGGTATAAAACGAGGGTCATCTAACAGTTGTGCAAACCCATTGCCAGGCGCCAGCTCTGGCATAAAGCCAAATGCAGGCGCCATAGTACCGCCAAGACCAATTAGCAAAGGCGCAGAAAACAACAGTGCCACAGCAATCGCAGCAAGAAGAGGAAGACCCCTTCCATTCGATACAGAGTGTGGCACTGCGTTAGTTTCAGACCTTAGCTAAAAACGCGACTATTGACCGTAGCGTTCTATCCACGCAGCTTCTAGCGCTTGCGCCCAAGACGCATGAGGCTCGCTCAAGGTTTTACCACTACCCAATGGTAATGCCCAAACGCCGAGATCGATATCAGTAAATTTTGCACGCATATCTTCTGGCACAGCATCGATATCTAGCACCGTTGGATCACCCCAATATTCAGGATCCGCTTTACGGGCTTGCGCTTCAGGAGATACTAAAAAGTTAGCTGCGACCATCGCGCCTGCGGAGGCTTTGGCGTTATAAGGAATAGTGACAAAGTGAGTGTTACCGATAGTGCCTTCACTAAACGCGTAGGTTCGAACCGTATCGGCTAGCTGACCAGATTTAACCGCCGCCGTTGCTTCATTGGGATTAAAGGAAATAGCGATATCGACTTCACCATCATCTAGTAATTGTCGTGTATGTTCACCACTAGTCGACCAGCTTTTACCTTTACCCCACAACAGCGGATTCATCTCATCAAGGTATGCCCATAGGGGTTTAGTCACCGCATCAAAATCAGCCTCTTCAACTGGCTTTGCTAACGCTGCTGCATCTTCAGTGAGCTCGCTCAACAACTGCTTGATCATGGTAGTGCCATGAAACGCAGGAGGCGCAGGGTAGCTAAAGCGCCCGCCTTCTTTTATAAAGCTCAGTAGTTCAGTTGCCGATTGCGGCGGTGTTTTAGTATTGGCAGAATCATAAATAAATACGAGTTGCGCACCGCCCCATGGAGATTCAAGACCTTCGACGGGAACTGAAAAATCATGCGTGACTGAGGGCGCTTGTTTAACAAATGCGGTGTTAGGCAATACGTTAGCAAACGAGCCGAAAAGCAGCTTGTTACGTTTTAGGGCAGCAAAGTTTTCGCCATTTACCCACATTAGGTCAACATTACCATCAGTGTCACGACCAACCGCTTTAGCGGCTTCTAACTGACCAACTACTTCGGCTATATCACCAATCTTGACGTGATTGAGCGTAACGCCATACTCACTTTCTAGCCGCTTACCAACCCACTCAAGGTAAGCGTTTATTCGGTCGCTGCCACCCCAAGCATTAAAGTAAACAGTTTGCCCTTTTGCTTCTTCAAGCACATCTTCCCAACTGTCATCGATGCTGGCGGCATGAAGAAGTTGCGTAGGAATGAACAGAGCGCAAGCAAGTAGGCACTTTCGTAAGATTTGAGGGAACAAGGTCATGAATGAAGCTTCTCGGTGAATCAATGCGGATTATAGGGTGTCCGTCTATAGAATCGAAGCTATGCAGGGAAGTTCCTGCTAAATTAAAATAAAAGTGTCGCAAATAAGGGCCTGAGGCCTAAATTATTGAGTTTGCATTTTAGATGTGTACGCTGCAGTGAGTAGCTCACGCGTGTATTCATGCTGCGGGTTGTCAAATAGTTGATCAGCATCACCAATTTCGACCGCTAACCCCTGGCGCATAACAATCACCTTATTGGCAATAGCTCTAACCATTCTTAAGTCATGGCTGATAAATATATAAGCTAATTGATGTTGGCGCTGCAGCTCGCGCAATAGGTCGATCATCTGCACTTGTACCGCTCGGTCGAGCGCGGAGGTGGGTTCGTCGAGTACGATCAGTTTCGGCTTTACAATCATTGCTCGCGCGATTGCCACCCGCTGGCGTTGGCCACCAGAAAATTCATGTGGGTAGCGATTGGCTACGCTAGCCTCCAACCCAACTTGCTCCAGCAATTCGTTGACAATTTGATTGTCTGAATCAGTACCTTTAGATAAACCGTGCGCATGTAAGCCTTCAAGAATAATCTGCCCAACCGACATACGCGGGCTCAAACTACCATACGGGTCTTGAAATACAAACTGCATATGCCGCCTGAGAGGCTTTAGCTCCTTACCTACAAAGTTTGATATATCTTGCCCATCAAACATGATGGTACCTTGCGATGGTATTAGCCGCATGATGCCCTGAGCCAAGGTTGTTTTACCCGAGCCACTCTCTCCTACTATACCCACCGTTTCACCGGGGCGAACATCTAATGAAATACCATCAACCGCTTTTACATAACCTAAAGTGCGCCTAAAGATGCCTTTCTTAATCGGAAACCAAACTTTCATATCGGTCGCAACAATAATTGGCTCAATGTTTTGATCGACCTTATTAACGGTGCCGGAAGGCTCAGCGTTTAACAGTGCGTGCGTGTATTCGTGTTGTGGCGAACTAAATACTGACTCTGTAGCGCCCTGCTCGACTATCTCACCTTCCTTCATAACGCACACCCTATGTGAAACATTACGTACGATGGTGAGGTCGTGAGTAATTAACAGGACAGCCAAACCTAGGCGCTTTTGCAAACTATCTAGTAGCGTTAGTATTTGCGCCTGTACAGTTACATCCAGTGCAGTGGTAGGCTCGTCAGCTATTAAAATATCAGGCTCATTGGCCAACGCCATTGCAATCATCACACGCTGTCGTTGTCCGCCACTGAGTTGATGCGGATAAGCCTGCAAACGTTCCGCAACCTGATCCAACCCAACTAGCTCTAGTAATTCAAGAATTCGCGTACGCGCTTCAGCCTTATCCATGCCCTTGTGCAAAAACAACACTTCGCCGATCTGTTTTTCAACGGTATGCAAAGGATTGAGTGACGTCATAGGCTCTTGGAATATCATGCCAACACGATCACCACGCATGATGCGTAAGTCAGCCTTGCTTGCAGCAATGACTTCCTGCCCTTTAAATTTAATACTGCCATTTGGGTAGACAACTTGATCAGGATGAAGCAATTGCATAACCGATAAAGCAGTAATTGATTTACCCGAACCACTTTCGCCAACTAGGGCTAGAGTTTCGCCAGCATGCAAATTAAAACTAATATTTTTAACCACAATATTAACGCTATCGCGCGTGCGAAAGCCAATAGAGAGATTATCAACAGATAAGATAGCGTCACTCATTATTGAAACGCCTTACGCGGATCAAACGCGTCACGAACCGCTTCGCCGATAAATATGAGCAAGCTCAACATAATAGCTAATACCGCAAATGCCGTAATACCGAGCCACGGAGCTTGTAAGTTATTTTTTCCTTGAGCAAGTAGCTCACCTAAAGACGCAGAGCCAGGCGGCAAACCAAACCCTAGAAAATCAAGCGAAGTTAAGGTAGTGATAGAGCTATTAAGAATGAACGGCATAAACGTTAGCGTTGCCACCATTGCGTTAGGCAAGACATGTCGCCATAAAATCGTCCAGCGGTTTACACCTAATGAGCGAGCAGCCTTAACGTAATCGTAGTTTCTGGCACGCAATACTTCAGCACGCACCACACCCACCAATGACATCCAACTAAACAGCAGCATTATTCCGAGCAGCCACCAAAATGTCGGCTCGACAATGCTCGCCATAATAATCAACATGTACAACATCGGCAAACCGGACCAAATTTCCATAAAGCGCTGACCGATTAGGTCAACCCAGCCGCCGACATAACCTTGAACCGCTCCGACGGCTACACCAATGATGCTACTGAATATCGTGAGTGTGAGGCCAAACAATACTGACACTCTAAATCCGTAAATGACCCGAGCCATAACATCGCGAGCTTGATCGTCAGTTCCTAACCAGTTATCACCCGACGGTGGCGCAGGCGCAGGTTGTGGCAAAGCATAGTTAACGGTATCAAAGCTATAGCGGATGGGTGGCCATATCATACGTCCGTTTTCATTGATGATTTCTGCGATATATGGGTCTCGATAATCCGTGGCGGTATCAAAATCGCCACCGAATGTTGTTTCTGGGTAATCGTTGAATACCGGAAAGTAATAGCTGGATTCATACTCGACTAATAATGGCTTGTCATTCGCGATAAATTCTGCACACAAGGTTAAAACGAATATGATGAGAAAAATCCATAGCGAATACCAGCCACGACGATTAGCTTTGAAATTATTCCAGCGACGCTGAGCTATGGGCGATAAACGAGACATCAGTAATCTCGTTTATCAAAATCAATACGCGGATCAATAATCATGTACATCACATCACCGAGAATATTCATAATTAAGCCGAGCAAGGTAAAGAAAAACAACGTACCGAACATCACCGGGTAATCCCGATTTATCGCAGCTTCAAAACCCAACAAGCCAAGCCCATCGAGTGAAAATATGACTTCGATCAGTAGAGAGCCTGTAAACAAAATACCTACAAACGCACTAGGAAACCCAGCCACCACAATCAGCATCGCATTGCGAAACACATGACCGTAGAGCACCTGGTTTTCGCTCAAGCCTTTCGCTTTTGCAGTGAGTACGTACTGTTTATTGATTTCGTCCAGAAACGAATTTTTAGTTAGCATCGTTAAGCTAGCAAAACCACCGATAACCATGGCGGTTATCGGTAATGCCATATGCCAAAAATAATCGAGAACCTTTTCGCCCCAACTCATATTGCTGAAGTTATCGGATGTAAGACCGCGTAGCGGAAACCAATCCACAAAACTCCCGCCTGCAAATAATACGATAAGCGCTATTGCAAACAAAAAACCTGGGATGGCATAACCAACAATAACTAAGGCGCTCGTCCACACATCAAAACCAGTACCGTCTCTTACCGCTTTTTTAATACCGAGGGGGATTGAGATGAGATAGACCAGCAGCGTTGTCCAAAGGCCCA
>CALJAA010000065.1 GCA_938028465.1 uncultured Granulosicoccaceae bacterium
TCGTTTGAATACTAACGTTAAGCGCATGTATTCGTTAGCTAGGGTTTCAAGCGCTGAATCACTCATGGCGGGCGCACCATCGTTTACTTGAAGCTTGGCGTTTTCAAGAGCTAGTTGTAGCAAGTGAGCGTTTAGCTCAGCATCATCTTTAACGTATCGCTCTTGCTTACCTTTCTTGATTTTATACAAGGGCGGTTGCGCGATGTAGATATGCCCACGACGAATCAGCTCTGGCATTTGACGATAGAAGAACGTGAGCAATAAAGTACGAATGTGCGAGCCATCGACATCCGCATCGGTCATGATCACGATGTAGTGATAACGCAGCTTGTCGGCATCAAATTCGTCCTTACCGATACCTGTGCCTAACGCTGTGATGAGCGTACCCACTTCAGCCGACTGAAGCATCTTGTCAAAACGCGCTTTTTCAACATTTAGGATTTTACCTTTAAGCGGCAATATGGCTTGACGGCGACGATCCCTACCCTGTTTGGCTGAACCACCAGCTGAGTCACCCTCCACTAAGTAGATTTCTGATTTTGCTGGGTCGCGTTCCTGGCAATCCGCTAGCTTGCCAGGCAAACCAGCGATATCGAGCGCGCCTTTGCGTCGAGTCATTTCGCGAGCTTTACGCGCCGCCTCTCGTGCCCGTGCAGCTTCGAGAATCTTACCGGTTATCTCACGTGCTTCAGTTGGGTGCTCTTGCAAGAAGTCGTTTAAAAATTCGCCGAGCACTGATTCAACACAGCCTTTAACTTCAGATGATACGAGTTTGTCTTTGGTTTGTGATGAAAATTTTGGATCAGGTACTTTAACAGACAACACCGCGGTTAAGCCTTCGCGCGAATCATCACCTGTTGTGGATACCTTAGCTTTAGATGCTGCACCAGAAGCTTCTATGTATTGGTTGAGCGTACGCGTTAAAGCCGAACGAAAGCCCGCCATGTGGGTACCACCATCGCGCTGCGGAATATTATTTGTAAAGCAGTAGATGTTTTCTTGATAGCTGTCATTCCACTGCAGGGCTACTTCAACTGCAACATCATCCTTTTCCCCTAAGGTATGCAAGATGGTATTGTGGACTGGTGATTTTTTACGGTTTAAATGCTCAACAAACGCCGAGATACCGCCCGCAGCTTCAAAAACCTCAACTTTATCAGATCGCTTATCTTCCAAACGAATGCGCACACCACTGTTTAGAAACGATAGCTCGCGCAAACGCTTAGCTAATTGATCGTATACAAACAAGATATTGGTAAAGGTATTGGCACTGGGCTTAAAGTGGATCTCGGTGCCGGTTTTATCGGTTTTACCGATGGCTTTGATATCACCCACTGGTTTACTGTCTTCGTATCGTTGGTTATGGATTTCACCATTACGATGAATGGTGAGTTCTAACCACTCACTCAGCGCGTTCACAACAGATATACCTACACCGTGTAAACCGCCGGATACCTTGTAGGAATTGTCGTCGAACTTACCACCGGCATGCAGTACGGTCATGATGACTTCCGCAGCCGATTTGCCCTCGCCCTCGTGTACTTCGACAGGAATTCCACGACCATCGTCGGATACGCTGACTGATTCGTCAGGGTGGATAACCACATCTATTTGGCTGCAATGCCCTGCTAAGGCTTCATCGATGGAGTTATCAACAACCTCAAACACCATGTGGTGGAGGCCGGTGCCATCGTCGGTATCACCAATGTACATGCCCGGGCGCTTGCGTACAGCATCAAGGCCTTTAAGTACTTTAATACTGGAAGAACCGTATTCCTGGTTCGGGGCATCTACTTTTTCAACGTCAGGCTTCGCTGCATCATCTTTAGCAGCGTCATCAGGCTTATCTTTATCAGACATTTTTTAGACGTAATTCCGGATACGGTAACCCCTAAATTATACGCTCTTTTGTACGTCTCCGCCTGTGACTGAAAACTGGACGATCTCTGCAGATGGCAGCTCAAACGGGTCTGTAGCGGTCAAAAACACCTGAGATTCCTGCTTTTGTAATTGCGTCAAAATTTTGACTGATTGTTGTTTATCCAATTCTGCCGTAAGGTCATCACACAACACAATCGCCCTATTCTCGGTCGATAGATGCAACAAGCTCAATTGCGCCATATGCAAAGCGTAAATCAGGGTTTTCTGCTGCCCACGAGATAACACCTCTTTGGCGGCATGCCCTGCTACATCGATCTGCAAGTCTGCTCGATGTGGCCCTACTGTCGTTGTTCGGAAACGACGGCAATTGGACCGGCTTCTAGCTAAGGCATCTTCTAGGCTCATGTCCTCTGTCCAACCCTGTTTAAAGCGATGTTCCACGTGGAACATTGTCTCCATCTCAGAAAGTTGGGTTTGTAGCTGAACACCGAGGTCAGCAATATATCGCTTGCGCATGTCTGTTAGTTCTGACCCTGCGTCGATCAGTTGTTCATCCCAGGTGTCTATCTCTGAATCCTTGGCATTATCTTTGAGCGCTTGATTGCGTTGAGCTAAGGCTCTGCGAAAGTGTTTCCATATACCGAAAAAGGAATGTTCCACGTGGAACGTTCCCCAATCCATAAATTGCCTACGCCCACTTGGCCCATCTTGAATCAAGCCGTGACTATCTGGTGTAAGCGCTTTGACTGGCATCATTTGCGTAATCAAGGACATGCTGGCAAGGGGTTCGTAATCGAGGCGAAGAGATGTCGTTCCATCTCGGTTTCGCTGCAAACCTGTGCGGTGGGCCTGTTTGCCGCTTTGATCCGTCATTTGGCTGGTTAAGACAAAGCTATTCTGATCATGCTTGATCAGCTCTTTAACTTTTCGGGTACGGAATGAATGGCCTGAGGATAAGCAGTGAATTGCTTCGAGAACAGCACTTTTACCAGCGCCGTTATGGCCAGTGAGAATATTAAAGCTAGAACAAGGTGTGAGTTGCGCTTGATCGATATTTCGAAACTGCGCGATCTCAAGCTGCGTCAGAATCACAAACGCATCGGCATGACGACATACTTGCTGTCGTTTGTATCTTCGGGCATAACCAAAGCACTGCTATTGCCGTCTTTTAGCAAAATACGCACATTATCGGTAGTAACCGAATTAAGTACATCGAGCAGGTAAGTTACGTTAAAACCGATCTCGGCTTTCTCGCCGGAATATTCGACTTCCATTTCGTCAACGGCTTCTTCCTGGTCCGGATTATTACTAGAAATAGCCAGTACGCCACTTTCCAAGCTTAATCGTACGCCGCGATATTTTTCGCTACTTACTACAGATGCGCGGGTGAGGGCGGCCTTAAGCGTATTGCCGTCAACCGTTATTTCTTTATCTCCATCGATAGGAATGACGCGGTTGTAGTCAGGAAACCGACCTTCAATCAGTTTGCTGGATAGGCGCACATCGCCAACCTGAATTTGCATATGCTGCTGAGTAATCGCCAACTGCACAATCTCATCATCA